>JACWAC010000153.1 GCA_014874235.1 Thermoplasmatales archaeon | reverse complement strand
GCATAGTTGCTGCGAGCCTAGAAACAATAGACAGGATAGGGCCCTGTAAGGCAAAGGTAGAGGTTCTGAGCGTTGAAGACGTAAGAGTCGCGAAGAGAGAAAGGGTCGTTGAGAGGGCCAAGGAGATCCTCGAGAAGATGCTTGTGAACAACAAGAATCTTGGCGATGACTTAGTCCAGACGGTAAGGAGCAAGGTAGAAAATGCTGAAATAGCAGCATACGGAACTGACAAACTGCCGGGCGGACCAAATCTCAATTCCAGCGAATCGATAATTGTGGTTGAAGGCAGAAATGATGTTCTCAATCTCCTGAAATTCGGTATAAAGAATACTATAGCGGTAGAAGGGACAAACATATCCAAGACAATAACGGACCTTACTAAAAAGAAGACATCTACGGCTTTCCTGGACGGAGATAGAGGAGGAGACCTCATTCTTAAGGAGCTGCTTCAAGTTGCAGACCTTGACTTTGTCGCAAGGGCTCCAAGTGATTTCGAAGTGGAAGAGCTGACCTACAAACAGGTAGTAAAGGCTCTACGAGACAAGTCTCCACTGGACCAATATCTCGCATCGCACGGCATGCAGGAAGAGCTTAAAACTCTCAACTCGAAGAGCGAATCCGCCCCGCGCAGGAAAGAACAGGAAGTAATCCATGTAGCCGCGATAGGAGAAGCAAAATCCGGCGGTCCAACAACATCTGCTGACAACGGTCAAAAGGCGACTGGAGCTAAAGCATACATGAAGCTACTCGATGAGGCCTCGCAGGGCAAGGAAGTGAGATTTTACGATGATGGTTGGGATCTTATAGGCAAGCTTCCCCTGAATGAGGTCATAGAGAAATTTGAGTCCGTTGACAAAAAATACACAAAGATAGTTACGGGCGGTATAGTCTCTCAGAGGCTGCTGGATACGGCATACACAAGCGGGATCAGGGAGATCTACGGTATAAAACTCGGGCACATCGCCAAGAGGCCCGCGGACATAAAAGTGATCACAAAAGAATTCGGAAGAAACTGAGACATTTTCTTCCTATACAACTGTAACTTCGGCGAATATCGCAACCGGAAGACTTCTGTAGCTAGGTACTTAGTCGGTATTCCGTTCTATGTTTCGTTCGTTTCAAGAAAACTTCCAGCTTCACATGTTCAGCATTTTTCGGGCTTCGTCAGAGATCATATCCAGATTCCACTGAGGTTCCCAGACAAGCTCTATGTCGCATTCCTTCACTCCTGGAAGCTCTTCCACCCTCTTCTGGGCCTCTACGAGAATCCAGTCCGTAACCGGACAGCTTGGAGCTGTCATTGTCATCTTGAGGCTCACTTTATCGTTATCTATGTCAAGATTGTAGATCAGACCCAGATTCACTATGTCGACCCCGATTTCTGGATCGCTGACGGTCTTCAATACCTCTAGTACCTCATCCTTCGTTACCATCTTGGTAAAATTGAAATAGTGTATTCATATTTTTTGTCTCTATTTTTACCGTAGAAACCACATTAGCTAAATAGTAGTACATCCCTTAAGCAACTGAACTGCATGAGAAAGGTATCAGTTGTGATGGGTAGCACAAGTGATCTGGAGTCGATGAAAGACGCCATCAATACTCTCAAGGACTTTGGAATATCCGTAGATTACGGCGTGTACTCCGCGCATAGGTCTCCGGAGAGGTTGGTTGAGTATTGCTCAAGTTTGAAGAAGTCGAGTGTTGATGTTGTTATCGCAGGAGCCGGAGGAGCTGCTGCACTCCCTGGAATGATTGCAGCCCTCACGGAACTTCCGGTTATAGGAGTGCCGATAATGGGAAAGAGCCTTAACGGTCTGGATTCGTTGCTCAGCATCGTTCAAATGCCTCCTGGGGTTCCGGTGGCCACCGTAGGGATTAACGGGTCCAGGAATGCAGCCCTCCTCGCAGTAAGAATAATTGCACGCTATGATGAGGAACTTTCAAAGAAGCTGGACGAATTCATAAGGAAACAGAAGAAGGATGCAGCGGAAAAACAGCTGATGCTCTAGTCACTTGTATTTCTTGGGGATCATCTGTTCGTACCATTTTTCTGTAACTTCATCACTTTCTGGTCGTTCCAGCTTGATGTTTATGGCTTGAAGGTACTTTGATATCCTCTTCTTCGTCTCGTCCCTGAGTTCAGTTGTTATCGAGAGCTTATTTCCTGACCTTTTGCCTTTGAAGAAAATGGGGTCGTATCCGTCTCTCAGCAGGACCATCTTTCCCTGCGGCTTCCATCCCAGAATGAGGGAGACGTGTTCCATTGCGAGGGTCCTTGGAAGAAGAACTATGTCCTCGCCATTTGCAGGGGGTGAGAAGTTCTCATGCTTCCAGCAGTACATGATCTCGTCTCTAGACTTGAGCGGAAGTATTCTCTGGAACTTTTCCTGTTCCATTCCTTTTGAAAGATAGCTGGAAACGAAGTTTCCGTTCATGGAATGACCAAGTATCGTTGAAAGGATCCTGCCGTTGAATATGCCCAGTTCCCTTGAGATCCTGTCCAGCGCTTCTTCGCTGTTGTTCTGGATGCGTGTGAGTTGATATCTTCCCTTGTTGTCCTTGTAGATAATGCACTTCTTTATCATTTCATTCAGATAGTTCAGAGTCTGATTG
>JACWAC010000152.1 GCA_014874235.1 Thermoplasmatales archaeon | reverse complement strand
ATCTGGCTTCCCACCATCAGCTCGCCATCTCTTGACTGGGTCATGGCTTCAATTGTTAGGTCCTTTACATCCTTGTACAACTCGTCCGATAGGGAATTCCTTGAAGTTATGTTTTTTTCTTGAGCCCTCTCTATTCCCATGTTCACTATGTTGGGGACGTGGTCATGATCCTCATGACGTCATCAGACGGATAACACCCCTCCGTGTAGCTCTTGAGAGCCTTCAACACATCTCTGTGAGTCAGGGATATTTCTCTGTTTCTATGAAGAAAGTGAATTCAACTTAAATTCCTTGACAATTTCTTGCAAGTGAAAAGCTCATAAATGTCTCTTTTATAATGTCTCTGCGGTAGAATGAGAAAACCCTACGTCAGTGGTCAATTTTACCCTTCAGACCCGGAAGCCCTAAGGGAGAAGATCGGCTGGGCTTTCACTCACTGGAACGGTCCTGGTTACATCCCCCAGGTGAAGAAGATAGATCCGGAAAAGGGGATTGTAGCCCCGCACGCAGGATACGATTATAGCGCACCGGTAGCCGCTTATTCTTTCGGGTCACTCGCAAATTCTGGAAGGTACGATTTCTACGTAGTGATCGGGCCCAACCATACAGGACTTGGGTCGCCGGTATCCGTCGGGGACGAGGACTATGTGACGCCCCTCGGAATAGCGAAGGTTAGAACGGAGGCAATCGAAGAGATTCAGGACGACCTGATCACTGTTGACAATCTTGCCCACTCACATGAACACTCTGTCGAAGTCGAGATCCCGTTCCTTCAGTTCATTTACGGAGACGTGGAAATCGTTCCTATCGTGATGATGGACCAGAGTCTGGAGGCTGCGGAGCACCTTGCGTCGCGACTTAAGAAATTGAGCGGCAATTTCACAATTGTTGCGAGTTCCGATCTCAACCACTACCTGACCCCAGCAAAATTGAAGCGGCTTGACGGTTATTTCTCTGGAGCCGTTCTCAACAGGGAGATCAAGACAATATACAGGTACGAGTACTCTGGGGAGATCAGTGCCTGTGGATATGGACCAATCGTCACTCTCCTCTCTACCTACTCAGGGAAAGTGGATCTGTTGAAGCTGTCGAATTCCATCGAGATAACAGGCGGAGAAACGGGTGTCGGATATGCTTCCTTCACAGTTGAAAAAATCTAGAGTATTGTCGCTCTGTAACTTCCCGCCATGACAGCAATCTTTCTTCGGAAACTGAAATCTGGAGATTTAAACCAAAGATCGAAGACGGCAATGTCTCCTGTCTTTATTGTTTCATTTGTTCCTGGAATGGCATGATAATTAAATGGATATAGCGGGGTAGTGAGAGACAAATTTTCATTCCTGTATCTCTCAAGGTCTGAGGATATCTGAAACGTTGTATTTCCCTCTATAAATTTCTTCTTTACAATCTCCTGCGCTTCGATACTTTCCTTGTACTTGTTGATGTATTCTTCTTCATTGGTTGCCAGAAACGAATTGGAAAAGAGAACTGTCAGTCCCTCGCTCTTGCAAGCTACTTCTATGTACATTATCTTCTTCAGGGTATTGCTACCTGGTCTATTCCACACGTTCTTAGTGTTCTGATCGAAGGCAACCACTGGGTCGTAATAGTGTGATAGACCCTGCATACACAATCTGGTCTTCAACGACTTGGATAGACCCATCTCTGTGTCATCCACTGTCATTTCTGAAACAACCGATGCAATTTCTTTACTGATATTCTCCCTCTGTTCAATAATAAATCGGTACTCTTCTGTTAATGGAAAACCGAACCACTCATCAGGGCCAAACGAACAAGATTTGCCTTCTCTGAAATCAAAGAATGGACGAAAGATGCAGTAGTCTTTGTTCTCCGAATTTATGAAACCAGGATCAACTTCTCTAGGACCCAGCAACAACACCTTTCCGTTCTCCAGCAGAACTGAGTCAGCTCTCGCATCACTTGAAAAATACTCGAATAGGGGGTTTTCCCTGAAAATGACCACATTCCTTCCCCTAGAGGAAATCTGTCTGACTCTGATCGCTCTCGCGGCCATAAGCTGTTCAGTCATACACAGAGAAGGAGAAACTCGAAGGATAATCTCTTGTGTGTATAATTCTGGTCGTGGCAACTTTCATCGTTGAATCGGAAGCGAGGTCAAGTCCCGTGTTCAGGTTCCTCGAGTACTTAGGGAATGCTGCTGAAGAAATGTCGAGCCTTATTCTGTGTCCTTTTGCAAATCTGTGTCCAGTGTTCCACAGGTCAACTTTGAATTCATAGATCTTCCCACTTTCAAGTAACTCAACCCTGTCCATTCCGTTTCTGTACCTTCCTCTAGTCATTCCATCACACAATCTCTGCGAATATCCGCTAGGCCAAACGTCCAAGAACATTGCCATTATATCGGTATCCGGTGCATCGGTCTCCATAAAGATGTTGGCGTTGACAGCACCTAGGAAAGTGACTTCCTTGTCCAGCGGTTTGGAAGTGTAAACCAAGACGTCTTCTCTTCTCTCTACCGCAGAAAAGTTGTCCGGTCCGCCTATTTGTGCGGAAGTTATCTCCGTCACAAATGGAGTTGGATCGGAAGGGTCGTACCTGTATTCATCCTTCCCGTTATTTATTCCATTAACCTTCCAGACCAGCTCT
>JACWAC010000151.1 GCA_014874235.1 Thermoplasmatales archaeon | reverse complement strand
AAGTATCTCTTAATAAAAGGCAAGAAGAAGGTGAGATTACTTCTTCCGTTTCCTTCTTATCATCATAATTGTCGCAAATATTGAAATCGCTACAATAAAAACAACTATTAATAACTTGTAAATTACTGAAAATCCAGGTATACTGACGTTAAGGTTCTCTTCCGAAGTGAGAGTTATCGTAGTGTTCCAATGAATGTGAAAATTGTAAAAATTCGTGGAAAATTCTCCAGGGTAATTCCCTGGCCATAGAGTGATAATAAGCTTACCTAGAGTAAAATTGTAATCTTGTCCACCGATTATCACGTTCCCTGTGGGGAATGGGCTAGATACGGTAAGAATTGATACGTTCTGATAATTGTAAATTTCACGCAGAGATCCTTCTCCACTGGAAACATCGGCAAACAATGAACCGTTTTCAGTAAAATGCTCTCCAAAAACTGACACGTCTGATATTGTTTCCGCAGTGTCAGATCCAAAATCAAATGCATTTTCAATCATCTGGAAATTGTGTCCATTCCAAAAATCTAATTGAAGACTGACATTCGAAGACACATCCGTAGTTGTATAACCATTCTCTGGTCCACCTAGGACAAGTTCGGCGTCAAAATCAGCTCCTGCAGGAGTCTGCGCATTTCCGTTTACCACAAATCCTCTATCTGAAGTAGTGTGTGCGAATTTAAAGGTGACTGTATCGAATGTTTGCCAACCGTAGCCATCGTTGTATAGGAAGGCGAGAGCTGGCTGATCTGATGGTGTTTCAAAGGAAACAACTTCTAGAGAGATTTTAGTTGGAATACTAAGTCGAACGCCATTGCCAGGTAATGTAGATGATGCCCCATAATATGGGTATATGCCTCCCGAACTTTGGATCGAACCGTTTCCTGAAAGAGTAGAACTATAAATTTTACTGCTTGGCCACGATGAGTTCCAAATATTATCCTGAAACGAGACATATTTCAACGAAGTTTGAAGGATTGCAACATCCTGTATCCAATAGTCATATTGCTTTCCAGAGTTGTTAAAAACTAGCATGTTATTTAGCTGGATTGACAGGGAACTTCCAACAGACTCGTTCCCTTGAGTTAATATGGAGTTTATTGTGATACTTCCCAAAAATTTCGGAGTGGAGTAGGAGTAAGTGTTGAAAAGATCGGAGAGGGCAACAGCGCTTAAACCGTAATCTACAATTCCCATTGGTGCTGGCTCCTTAACATAATTGAATAACTCCTTTCCATTCACTGTGTTATTCGTATTGGAATATTTAGGAGTAAGGTATGGTGTAGTATGAAAGATAGAAAACTGCGTTGAAGTTAGACAATCTTCGACACTTAACTGGTGGAACTGAGCAAATGAATTATCCACCGAAGGCATAGTATTCTGAATTGTTTCAGGCATTGAATGAAAGATAGCATTTCCAGTATTTGCAGTAGAGATAAGAATTGATAGGATTATCGCTACTGTTAAAAACAACAAAGAGGCTTCTTTCTTGATTTGTGACTGGAAATTATGCATTAGCCTACTTCCAAAGGTAAAGAACGAAGAATACAAACATAATACTTTTGAAATCAGAATTGAAGAGCAGTCATTGCATTAATCTGATCGATTGCAACTGTCTCCATATTTATTTTAGGGGAGAAGAATGATTGTCCCATGATCACAAAAACGAGATTCCCTGAATATCCAACCGCTCCCCAGAAGTATTCTGGGCCATACCTTTTCTGTGATACCGTTGTGTAAGTGAAATGGAATCCATTATATGTACTATTATTGATATATTCTAGGGTACTTGGGTTCAGTAGATAAACAACCTGAGCCATTTTTGTAGTGTTGAATTCCATGACATAATCCTGAAAGTAATAATATACGGGAGTGCCGTTCGAATCAATAAGAGTTACGTTGGTATAGAGGACTCCTTGCACCATTTTGTTTCCATCAAATGCATAAGGTAGACCGCTGCCAGTAGATGTCGTCAGGGAGGATAGAGTGTAATTTTGCCCAGAAATTCTCTCTGCAGTACTTTCAGGAATAAATGCTATGTGTGGTCGTTCAGAGACTTCAACCAGAAAGAATAGTGATGATACCAATACAACTACTATCACGACGGCAATAGCAACAATAGCTGACCTACGCATGATTGCCTTCCCGAAATACATTCGAGTATTCTTTCTTCTTATACACAAGGTCGTACATCACATTCAGACACTTTTGGACAGATTTAAGCTTTGCTGAGAACACTGACACAATTTGCTCCCTCCACAAGCTCCAGGGCAGTCGCCATCCGAAACGCAACCACAAGTATTTCCTGCCACACCATAACAAGGAAGATATTGAAAAGTATCGCATCCATCTTGACATTCCAATGCACAAATGATACCTTCGCAGGCACAGCAGTGAGTACTACTTGCACATTGGCACGGATAAGCTATGCAGTCTGGGTTGTCAACCTTCACTGTACCTTTTGGTTCTCTTCGAGCAGCAATGTCAGTCTTAATCGCTTGGGCAATTGCATTCCGAATATTATCTGATATCGCGGATCCCTTTTTTTCATTGCTTGGCTCTCCTTTGACTGGACCCATAATCAATAAGCAAATGCATTGTATTTAAGTTTGACTTTTAAGACTATGGCGGAAATCGGCTGTCATGATTATGTCCTGGAAGCTGTCTGGATCGATTCGCAGTT
>JACWAC010000033.1 GCA_014874235.1 Thermoplasmatales archaeon | reverse complement strand
AAAATCTTGGGTTATAGCCAGGAAGATCTAGAGAAGGAGAGAACGAGATATTTGAGCATATTGCATAAATAACTCTAAAAGCGCTA
Source organism: Thermoplasmatales archaeon (assembly GCA_014874235.1). GTDB lineage: Archaea > Thermoplasmatota > Thermoplasmata > Thermoplasmatales. The sequence continues at coordinate 11,241 of JACWAC010000033.1, read as the reverse complement.
TTGATGAAACTACGAATTTTAGACTAAATAACTTATTTGTAATTGTTCACCATTTCCCTGTGGAATCACCGTAAGGATGAAAATAAAAAATATTTCGGGTTATCCAAATCTAGCAATAATCGTTTCAATCTCATTAATGGCGCAGCTTCCATTAACTACTCTTCGTTTTGTAGTGCCGATTTATGCAGAGCATTATGGTGCAGGAATATTCATAATAGGAATGCTTGGAACGGTATATGGACTGACCTATTCCGTGTCTGCATTCTTTTTTGGAAGGGTTTCAGACAGAATCGGTCACGGGTTACTTGCAATCATGGGTTTGCTTTCGTATGCAGCGATTGCAATTCTTTACTCATTCTTTGACCATCCTTATCAGTTTATTATCGGGAAATCGCTTGAAGGAATCTCTATGGCCATGATTTGGCCATCACTTGAAGCGTTGTCTTCCAAGCTAGGGAAAAAAAACAAGGAGGGTGCTTTACTATTATATACGATCTCGTGGAGCGTTGGCTCTTCTATCGCGCCTTACCTGTCCTCCTACTTAACAAAATTCAGTTTCCTGTACCCTTTAATATTTTCTGCAGTTGCATCCCTGATAGGCGCCTATTTTGTCTTCAGATCAAAAGTGAGCAACTCGAGTGAGTTTATAGAAAATAATGGTAAAGTCTCGGTGCTATACGATATAATACTCCCGATGACACTTTATGGGGTAAATTCATCAATCTTCTATAGTTTCTACCCCGTCTATGGTATTGTTGCAGGATTTGGTCTAAGGGGAGCCGGGTTGCTGGGAACGTTCTATGGAATATTCTTAACTGTCACATTCATTCTGTCGTTCTTGTTTTCTAAAAAGGTAAGGAGCAGAAATCTGGTAATATTGGGGGCATTCGTAGATGTGTCCGTATTACTGCTGCTGGTATCGCATTCCATCCAGTCAAATTTGGTAATTGTTTCGTTGCTTGGTAGTGGCCTTGGACTGGTTTATTTCTCAGTACTGATCAATATATTCAGGTATTATCATGAAGGACTTGCCTCTAAAACTGGTATCTTTGAGGCATCAATAGGGGCTGGATACGTCATAGGCCCAACAATTGCCGGGATTCCAACTGCTCTCGGTTACAGGTTGCCTTGGCTGACTTCCGGTGCCTTCACAGTCGCCATTACAATAATTTTGTTTTTAGGTCCATTCAAAAGTAATCGTCAAACCGGAACCCAATTGAAACAAAACCGTTGAACCACATTGTAGGTCGACAAAATATTAAAGTCCGTAGTCAATTGAGAACCTATGCCAAATGAGCAGGAACCATTCTTATTAATTGGGCATAGAGGACTAAGAGAGAAGTATGTGGAAAACACCAGGGAGGGCTTTTCAGGCGCGGAATTGGAAGGAATTGATGGAGTAGAACTGGACGTCCAACTCTCTAGAGATGGAAAGATCATAGTTTTCCATGATTATGATTCATCAAGATTGTTAGGGGTTAATGGAAAGATATACGATCTCAAATACGAGGAACTATCTAAAATGAAAATAAAAGGAAGCGATGAACCTGTTCCAACCTTAGAGGACATACTGGACGTGACACCCAATCTCATACTTTTCATTGAATTGAAAACAATTGATGACCATTTTTCAGAAGTAAATAAAGGACTAGAAGAGAAAGTTGTCAATCTCCTAAATAAGAGTGGACGCAAAAAATTTCACATAATATCGTTCAGTCCTAAGTCGTTAACCAGGGTAAAAGAACTTGATCCGAAGATTCGGACAGGTTTACTTGTCGATAATGAAACACTCGGTCTACACGGGAATATTAATAGAAAGTATCTTCGAAGCATCGGTACCGAATACCTACTTCCTTCATTTGAACTAAAATCAGAGCGATGGGTTGAGGAATCAAGGGATGGAGGCTCCGGTATCATATTCTGGGACGTCTTTAACTATGAACAGGCGATGACAGCAAAAGAGTTTGGCTCCATTGGCGTAATCACAGATTTCCCTTTAGCAATACGGAAAGAAATGAGGTAGGTTTTCCATTCACCCCAAACAGAGGAACAAACGGCATTGTGATTCCTTTTTCATAATGAGAATATGCAAGTCATTTTACCAGGAACTTGTTTCAATCTTTTTCTTATTATCAAAATATGTATCCTAAGAAAAATCCGAGTAAAGTCGAGATTATCCAGGTAGCTACGATCAATAAAAAGGGTTTCATATTGATTGCCTTGAATTTATAAGAAAGTCCACTACCGACCACGCTGGCAGAGAGAGTCTGACTGTTAGAGAGAGGGACTCCTAGTACTGTTGCAATTTCAACTAATATTGCACTACTCAGCAGAGAGATTGTTGCGCTAGAATACCGCATGCTATACATCTCCTCACCAACTCTCCTTATCGCCCCTCTGCTCAGAAAAATAGAACCGATGATTATACCAATTATCATTACCAGGAGAATTGTTGAGCCACCACCCAGTAGATTTAAGATAAATCCAAGGGTATTGGCACCTAAAGTAAAGGAAGTGAAAAATGAAGCGCCAACCAGCAATCCCTTCATTGCGGTGGCGGTTTTCCAGATGTCCTTGGGTGTTTTCCTTACCAGAATTACGTTGGAAAAATAAGAAATCACAATGGACAACAGAGGGGAGACAATCCACATTGTAATTATGAGTAGGAGCAGACCCTGGTCGGGTATTTTGCCTGCATGAATTGAGATACCTATAACGGAGCCAACTAAAACCATTATGAGGGATAGAGGAGCCCGAAGCAGAGTTGCTAGTATGAATGCCATGATGGATATTAAAAGTGCAATTGATATATAGAAATACGAATGTGGCAGCAGGGCCGTTGCCGCAAATTTCAGACTTTCTCCCTCAAGCACAAGTCCGAATATATAGCCCGTAACGCCTATCAACACTCCAGTCCACCTTTTAATGATCCTTGCCCCGACTATTGTTCCAACTGAAACAGACAGATTATTTCCTGAAACTAGAGACGTCAGTATTAGGCCCAACAAAATTGTTATTAAAAAAAATTGCATTCTATCCAGTCAGCGATTCGTAAATTGACAGAATAAGATCTGCGGCGTCCTCGCAATCATCGACCATATCGTCAATCTTATGCACCATGCTTGTCACGTGGTTGAAAACAATGTAGTTCATTTTATCTGCATTCTTGTAGGTCTCGTCTAATACAGAATCTTTCAAGTCGTCCACTGCTTCTTCTATAATCTCGATTTTTTTCTTGAACTCACTGACTTTACTGAGATCAGACTCTGATAACATTCCCTTCAGGGATGCGAGAGCATCCTTGCCAGCAGTCAGCATGTGAACGAACATTTGATATGGAGGCTTAAGAACGGAACCTAAATTACCATTGCTTTTCAAATAATCCAGGTTCATCCTCTTGATCTCCCTACTTAAATAATAAGACCTATCTATGACATCATCCAATCTGTTGACCAGGAAGAGTAAATTATCGATTAAGCTCGGATTAATTGCCCCTCTGGTTATCAAAACACTAAAATTCTCGGATAAATCGTCTCCTTCCTTTTCTTTCATTTTTACTTTTTCATTTAGGACTCCCATCTGAGTAGGATCACTCTGCATCATCATGATCAAAAAATCAGCTACTTCTGTTCCTAGATCGGGAAAAACTGTGAATCTATTCAGAAGCTTCCTTTCTGCAACAGTAGTATACTTCTTGAAAAAAGAAGACTTTTCCATCACCGAATATTATTGCGGAGTATATTAGGATTATCTGAGTCAATTATAGGGGCGGCAACGTCATTCCTTAAGATTATAAACGATAGTCTTAGTGTTCGTAAACTCTTCGACGCTGTATCCTATTCCTTCTCTTCCCAATCCACTCTGTTTTACCCCTCCAAACGGGAAAAATCCTATGCCGTGAGAAGGAGAACCGTTGACTGTCACCTCTCCCGATTCTATTCTCTTTGAAACCCTCCAGGCAATGTTTATGTCATCAGTGAAAACTGAATTGTCGAGACCATATTCAGATTTATTTGTGATTTCAATCGCCTCTTCCTCGGTCTGGAAAGAATAGATTGGTATAACAGGTCCGAATGTTTCCTCCCACATTATCCTGGAATCAAGTGGTACGTCGCACAACACAGTTGGTTCATAATAATTTCCATTGGATTTGCCTCCGGTACTGATCCTTGCACCCTTTTGTGTTGCATCCTTAACGAGGGACGAAACTCTTTCGACTGCATTCCTGTCTATCAGAGGTCCGGAAGATACCCCGTCCTCAAGAGGATTCGCAATTTTTAAGCGCTTTACTACCTCTAAAATCTCTGAAGTGAGTTTCTGAGCGATATCCTTTTGCACCAACACCCTGTTTATTGCATCACATCTCTGCCCAGAGAGTTTAAGTGAGCCATCAACTATCTCTTTTGCAACTTTCTTAAAGTTGTTCAGGGGTGCAAGCACGATAGCTGAAGCCTTTCCCCCCAATTCAAGGTGTATTTTCTTTATGCCAGATATCTTTGTCAATTCAAGCCCGGTCGCGGTGCTCCCTGTAAAAGTTATCATGTCAACTGAGTTGGAAGTGGATAGATAGCTTGCGATTATGCCTGGGGCGACGATTGTCGATAAGGCTCCCTTCGGGAGCCCGGCATCGTCCAGTATCTTTGCCATCAGCAATGGTGCAAGTGGAACAGCCGACGGAGGTTTCAAAAGAACTGAGTTACCAGCGATAAGGGCTGGAATAACTTTCGTATATGAAATGAACAAGGGATAGTTGAATGGGGAAATGGCTAGAACAACTCCAACAGGTTCTCTAACGACTATTGCTATTCTCCCGTTATTGTGTCTTGACCATTCTCCGGGCACGAAGTCTCCTAAGATAGCCCTTGCATCGCTCTTAACATTTTTAATCCTATCCAGGGTGGAATTCACTTCACCAATAGCGTCGTTTTTTGTCTTCCCGACATTCAGCACGAGAGCGTTCACTATTGAATCCTTTCTTTCCTCAAGCAGGCTTGCGGCCTTCTCAAGTATTTCAATCCTCGAAAAGCCAGGAAGATCCTTCATGGTTTTTTTAGCACTGACAGCCTTCTCAAGTGATTCATCAGCAGTCTGAACATCCATTTTGGAAACTCTGGCGATGATTTCATCATTTATGGGTGATTTTACATCAATGTAGGAACTAGCCATAACCCATCTTCCCCCCACGAGTATCTTGAAGTATGGAATACCGTTGTTGAATTCGATAATGTCGCTGAAAGGATCTAACTTATCTAGCTTTAGTATCTCAGTTATCATTTTTTCACTTCCTTTAATATCGATCCCGATTTATTAAATTTTGGGCTTCCACAAGTGCGTTAAGCAATTATTCTATCGTTTGAGATAACGGTTATTACGACAACAAACAGCACTGACCATAGTACTGAAAAGAGAGAGGAGGTAATTTGAAGCAAGTATAACTAAACTCTTGTGAAGGTGACGAACCTTATTCTTGTCGTGCCTTTTTGGACTCATAGGAGGGATTAGATGTTTTGCCCAATTTCGGGCCATAATTTGGGATCGTCCGTAGATCTTCAACTATTTCGGGATAAGACCTTCGCTGATATACCTGCTAATAACGGCAGGTGTGGATGTATCCTCCTCTTTATCCCTGCCCTCTTTACCGTTCTCCTTATTATCGCATAAACATCGGAATAGAGGAGATGCCTCCCCATTGTCTCAATCGTAATACCACAGAATAGACATGCCTCGTTGTTCTTCCTGTCAGGATGATCGTCTACCCATGCCCTCTGGTATGCTATGCTGTTCCCAACTATCCTTATCTGTCTAAATCCCGTCTTCCCTGTAACCTTCAAAAGAGCTCCGTATTCGTCAAAACCAATATCCTTGATTTTCATGGTAAGCAGCTCCCCTATCCTTGCACCTGAATCATAGAGGGTGGAGAAGAGGGCCCTGTCCCTCGAATTGACGCACGCGTTCTGGAGGGATTTCAATTCATTGGGGGTGATCAATTCCTCTGGCTTCGTGTTGTTATGACTTTTCTGAGATTTTATACCCTTCAAAAAGGGGGGATACGTTATATTATTTCCGAGGCACCACTTGTAAAATTTCTTCACCATCTTCAGGTATGTTTCCCTGGTCCAGTCGGTATATTTGTTATCAGCAAGTCTCTCCAACACCGTTTCCATGGCCTTGCTATCCGGATCCAGGAATTTATCAGGGATCCATCTTCCTACTATCCTCAACCTCTGCACGTAATTGATCCTCCTAATCTCTGACATGTCCTCCTTTATCTTCATCTCTCTAACAAATTTCTTAATTAAATCCTTGATTTCTGCATTGTACGGCTCTTTTTCAAGCATTTTCAACTCATATTCCAAAGTGAAATTTCCCAAATTTGGCATGAAAGTATAACTCCCTACTTCACTCAAATCTTTGGGGATTAAAACTAAATACCTGACGCCCCGAACGGGATTTGAACCCGTGTCCCGAGCTCGACAGACTCGGATGATAGGCCGCTACACTATCGGGGCTTTCCGTCGTATTGACTGAGTTTATTTAATGTTTATTACTGATCGTTGTCGGGAAATAATCTCTTCAGTGCGTTTATCTCTCCATCTAAGACGTGAGAGATTGCATATCGAGTGAACGGGTACCATAGCCCTCTCATTTTGATATCCATTTTTATCAAAATCTTCTCCTCTAACACTTGAAGAACTTGGTATCCATTTAAAGGTCCTTCTCCATACTTTATCATTATTGAAAGATCTTCCTTTTTCCTCCCCACCCATTCCTTCTGTTTTTTGTTCCGGAATGCAAGTATAGATTCTCTATTGTTTTGATCTATCCTCTTGATTGTAATATGCCCCCTCCATATTTCGGTGTCATCGATGCTTTCTATCAACTTTTGGAAAGCATCTTCTCGTGACTCGTTCAGTGGGAATTCATAATAGACTCGCACAATGACAAATTGGTTCCTTAAATATAATACTTTGAATAAACAACATATACATGACCGATTAGGGTCCTATTCTCTATCACTTAGGGAAAATTGAAATTTCCCAGAGATTGTCTTCTGGATCCTCAAAGAATGCATACCTCTGACCATCCGGCCTATTGGCCGACGATGTGATGAAGTGTACCCCCTTGCCTTGCAGTTCCTTGAATTCCTTGTCTACACTTTCCAAAAGGAAAGCAAGATAGAACCTAAGGCTACTTTCATCGGGAATGGAACTGCCAGGAATCCCCTTTTCCAAACCTGCCCTGGATACGAGAGCTAGTCCTGGACCCTTATCTTCATTGAACTTTAGATATGCAAATTCGTCCGAAACTTCTTTCAGAATAAATCCGAGTTTGTCCCTGTAAAACTCAACAGACTCTCGCACATCTTTCACGGCAAGAGCTAAAGCATTCACGTGATCTATCTTTGTCTGATTGCAAACTATTCCTGATTTAAATTTAGTGTTGCCTTAAACGATAAAGAATTAATTGCCCATCCACATAAAGCTCAATGGGCAATCTCTTCGATACGAGTTTGGTAAGCAAGATTGGATTAGGAACTTGGCAACTTGGCCTAAAAGGATGGGGTTCGGAATATGAAGAAAGAGAACTCATAGAGGCTTTGAGATTTGGCATCAAGAGTGGGCTGAACTTCATTGATACGGCAGAGATTTACGGTGGGGGAAAATCTGAAACCCTGGTTGGAGAAGCACTGAGTGCTTTTGACAGGAGAGAGTATTTTGTTGCAACAAAACTTGCAGGTTTCAACGCAAGTGCAAGTAGAGTAAGGAAGAGTCTAATCAACAGTCTCAAGAGACTGAAACTTGACCATGTCGACCTTTATCAGGTTCACTGGGAGCCCAGTATCTACACAAACATCACCGAATTATTCAGAGAACTGGAAAGAGTGACAAAGGAAGGAATGATCGGACACATAGGCGTGTCCAACTTTTCGTCTCGAACCATAGATATAGCCAACAGCGCACTGAAAGACCTGAAAATAGAAAGCAACCAAATCAAGTTCAACTTGGTTGAGCGACCGAACAAAAAACTGATTGAAACTATGAAGGCTAACAACATAAAATTGATAGCGTGGAGCCCTCTCGCACAAGGATTCCTATCGGGAAGATATTCTGCAAAGGACAAACCATCCGGGACTGTGAGAAAGATAAACAAATTGTTTTCCTCCTCTAACTTTGAGAAATATGCTCCCTTCATGTCCGAGTTGCGGAGAATATCGGAAGAGAGAAAAATCAGCATCGTTCAACTAGTGCTTGCATACGAAAAGCATCTTGAGGTTGTGCCTATCCCAGGTTTCAGGAATGCAAAACAGGTAGGCGAGATAGTTTCTGCAAATTCTATCAAACTAACACAACCAGAAATTTACTCAATCGAAACTTCCCTTGAGGCTGTGGGGGCTATAGAAACAACCATAGGTTTCTATCCAAAGATACTCCCCAATTTTATCGCAAAATTGGGGTTCCTGTTCATTTAATATAGACAACTGTCGAAGTATAATGTCGGCAAAGGCTAAATATCTGATGAAATTGAGTGCTGATTGTAATGAGTTCAATTGTATCCTATGGATCATACGTTCCTAGGTTCAGAATAAGGGCAGAAGAGATTGCGAAAGAGTGGGGTGAGAATCCAGAGAACATCAAGAGCGGGCTCTTCATCTACAGCAAATCGGTTCCCGGACCAGATGAGGACGTTTTGACAATCTCCGCAGAGGCTGCAAAAAACGCACTTAAGAGAACTGATCTAGATAAGAACAAGATAGGTGCAATATACGTTGGATCCGAAAGCCACCCATACGCTGTCAAACCAACATCTTCAATTCTCGTTGAAGCGCTGGGTCTTTCATACGACATTCACTCTGCTGATTATGAGTTTGCATGTAAGGCTGGAACGGCAGCGATGCAGAATGTAATGGCAATGGTTGACAGTGGGCAAATTGAGAGCGGAATTGCCATTGGATCGGACACGTCTCAGGGAGCCCCCGGAGATGCACTTGAGTACTCTGCGTCAGCGGGCGGAACTGCATTCGTGATTGGAAAGAATGGCATTGCAGATTTTAACGCTACGCTGTCATTTACAACAGATACTCCTGATTTCTGGAGGAGGGAGGGGGAGAAGTATCCCAGTCACGGAGGGAGATTTACAGGGGAACCGGCATATTTCAAGCACGTCCTCACTGGTGCGAAGAAAATGATGGAGAGGCAGTCAACGAAGCCCGAGGACTATGACTATGCAGTCTTCCACCAACCAAACGGAAAGTTCCCTACTAGAGTTGCTAAGATGTTGGGTTTCAAGGACGAACAGGTTAAGGATGGTCTTCTCACTCCATACATTGGAAACACCTATTCCAGTTCCATGATCATTGGCCTATCGGCAATTCTGGACAAGGTGGAAAGCGGAGATAGAATACTGGCTGTTGCTTTTGGAAGCGGTGCTGGTTCTGATGCTTTCGATATCACAGTCAATGACAGAATTAAATCAATGAAAAGAGAGAAAGCTCCCGGTGTAATGGAACAGGTCAACAAGCCCATATGGATAGACTATGCAACTTACATGAAGTACAGGGGAAAGATAATCATGAGGGGGGCCTGATCCGATGAGAGAAGTTTACATTTTGGGAGTAGGGACGACCAAATTCGGAGAGCTCTGGGATTCCAGCCTTAGAGAGCTTGCTTCCGAAGCGGGCCTTAAAGCGATTATGGACGCAGGAATCTATGCGGAGGATTTGGATGCCCTCTACGGTGCAAACACGAGTGGAGGACAGTTTGTAGACCAGGAACAGATTGCCGCTCTGATAGCGGATTACTCAGGAATATCTGAGCTCAATATACCTTCCATCAGGATAGAGGCGGGATCTGCTAGCGGCGGAGCAGCACTCATGCAAGCCTTCTTAGCGGTAAAGTCTGGACAATACAACACTGTAGTTGTTGGAGGGGTAGAAAAGATGACTGACGTGCCCTCCGAGGTTGCAACTGAAATAATAGGTGGATCACTGGACGCGGAGTGGGAGACCTTCTTCGGTGCAACGGAGTGTTCAATCGCTGCTATGATTGCAAGAAGACACGAATACGAAGGATCAGCAAAGAGGGAGAATTATGCCGCTTTCCCGGTCATATCTCACAAACACGCTTCGATGAACGAAACATCTCATTTCAAGAATACAATCAAGTTGGAAGACGTGATCAAGGCATCGCCTATTGCAGAGCCACTGACCGTATTTGACAATGCGCCTATAAGCGATGGAGCTTCCGCACTGATAATTTCGGCAGATCCCAAGAGAATAAGCGCTGCCTCTCATCCGATAAGAATCAAATCGAGCTCCGCCGCCAATGATTTCCTTTCACTACACGACAGAAAGAGTATAGATTCCTTCAGGGCAGTCAAGCACAGCACGAGCAATGCGTTAAAACTAGCGAATCTTGAAGTCGGAAAAATAGACGCATTCGAAATCCATGACTCCTATAGCATTGCGGCACTAATACAGATGGAGGAGATACTTGGAAAGGATGCAATAAGAATGACCGAAGGAAACGACTTCTATTACAATTCATCCAGGCCCTTAAATGTTTCAGGTGGCCTCAAGGCTCACGGCAATCCACTGGGCACGAGTGGATTGTACCAGGCCGTAGAGGCGACCATACAGCTGAGAGAAAAGGCAGGACAGAGGCAAGTTAACAACCCGAGAAACTTCCTCGTTCACAACATGGGTGGACTCGGGACGACTTCAGTTTCGACTGTTATAGGAGTTGATTAAAGTGAGCGAGGTTCCAAGATTTTGGAGAGAATCGAGACACCGGTACAGACTTGTTGGAACGAGATGCCTAAACTGTAACACTCTCTATTTTCCACCCAGGGTCATATGCCCGACCTGCAGAAGAGAATCGGTTGGAAAAATGAAAGAGGAAGAGATGTCCGGGGAAGGGGAAATATATTCTTTTACAGTGGTCCACGACGGACTCGAACAATTCAAAATGCAGATCCCGTATGTGATGGCATTGATCAAGATGAAGGAGGGGCCCTTCGTGACGGGACAGATAGTAGACTGTTCACCAGATGAGGCAAAGATTGGGACGAAAGTCACAGCTACATTGAGAAAAGTCAGGACGGAGGGCAAAGAGGGAATAATTCAGTACGGGTACAAGTTCACCATCTGCCCCTAGACCAGAAACAGCGTGAAAGAGAGGACCAATCAGACTAGTTACGAAACTCATCGAAGAACCATAATCTGGATTAGAGAAGATTATGACT
>JACWAC010000150.1 GCA_014874235.1 Thermoplasmatales archaeon | reverse complement strand
GCTGTGGTCGTTGGTGGTGAAATTGAAGTAGGTTGGAGGGTCATACTTGAACTCCTTGAGAACTGTCTCCGCCAGCGAGAGCGTGGTTGAATTCACCGGAAATGTGTTGTGCGACAAGCTCAGCACAGCCGAATCAGGTGAACCCGAATATCCTCCATAGTAATAGCTCTGAAGGGGCGAGAACGTAGGCAGCAGGTCGTAGGTGAGGTTCCCAAGCGCACTGTAGAGAACGGCAAACTGAAGAGCATCATCCCCAAATTCGAGTTGTTGTGTCATAATTTCCTGGACTGCATACGAATAGACCGGGGTCCAGTAGTAAGGTTTGACACCAAGTAGCTTGAACAACACGGGTATCGTGTGATGTGCCTCAGAATAGTTGATGTAATCGTTAATTCCCCTGGAGTAGGAAAGCATGGCATCTTCCGTCATTTGATCGGTCGCATTAGACGAAGCGTTGTTAAGAACACTGCTCCAGTCTTTCTGGGCAGTTATTGGTGCTCCCGTAAGGGTCTGGAACCTGTCATAGTTGAGGTATGAACTGCCGAAGAGGGTCTGCATCTGCCCCATGCCCTCCAACCCAAATACTTCTATCTCTTCCAGCCTCTCTTTTGCCTGCATGAATCCCAGGGCGAAGTACAGATCATTCTTGTTTGATGCGTATATGTGGTAGACGCCATATTTGTCTTGGACTACGACAACCTTTTCAGTTATGTCCGGCAGGGCGTACGAGCTATTCCCGATCACAAGGTTTCTGGAATTCTGAATCACGCCGGTGGTCGGATTCAGAATGGAGATCAGTGGAGTGAAGGAACCCACAACCAGAATGAGTACGATTATCAGGACCCCAATTATCGGAGCAATGACTTCCCTCTTTTTCATTGAAATTCATTATTTCTCGTTTATTTAACGGTTTTGAATTTTTGGGCGTAGAGCACCATTCCTCGTCCCTCACCCTATATCCTCTAAAGGAACTTGTGGAAATCTAAACCGCTCATTGTCTTGAAATCCACCTCGTTGCACCTAGGAATTTCTTGACCTCATCCATTGAGTTGTAATGGAGAAAAGTCACTCTGAGCAAGGATGGGTTTGAATAGAAATCGTGAGCAAGATTCCAGTGACTTCCTCCAACTACTGTCAGTCCGAATTTCTTCCAGTAGATCGATTCAGCTTTCTTGTCGTTTAAGTTCTTGAAATTATAGGAGAAGGTCGTCCCCCTTTCCCCCAATCTTGATGAATCAGAAATTCCGTACAGCACTATGTTCTTCTGAGATCCCAGTCCCTCCTCATTTTCAATTCCCTCCAGTATTGCCTTGCTGAGTTCCCTGTGGTACTCCTCGACTCTCTTCATCCCCTTTCTGATTCCAGTTCTCCTGTCCCTTGGGGCTTCATTGGCTTTGAAGTCCTTCAAGTCTAGGGACAGCCTGGAAATGTAGTTTGCAACCGTTGTTATTGCAGCGAATATCCCCTGGTCCCTTGTGCCAGTCTCGATGTACGATCCTGTACCAGGTCTGGCGTCTCTGTCCACGTGGAATGGCCTGATGACATCTAACGCTCTGTCACTTATGAACAGGAAGCTCCCCCGGGGCCCAAACATCTTGTACGCAGAAAATACGAAGAAGTCGCACCCCATCTCCCTCACATTGGAGTGAGCCTGGGGGGCAAAATGCACACCATCCACCATTAAAAGGGATTCATTTTCCTCTGCTATCTTGGAAATCTCCCCGATATTGACCTTGTTACCTAGAAGGTTGCTCTCAGCCGTTATGGCTATCAATTTTGTCCGTTTGTCGACAAGTGATTTAAGGTGCTCCAGGTCCACAGCACCATCTTCGCGGCCTATTCTCGCAAGCCTGAGCTCGGAGATACCGTTGTTCTTCTTCATTTCGATATAGGGGGAAACATTGGCAAAATGTTCAGCGTAGGAAGAGACCACATTGCTATCTCTGTCCAGTATGCCTCTGAGTGCATAGGATACCTTGAAGAAGAGGTCAGAAGCAGATTCTCCCTGATATATGTTCCACGTCTCAGGGGCATTCAACAAGTCCGTTACCGCTCTCCTGCCTTCCATTATGACATTCTCATTTGCCTTCGATTCCGAATAAACGGCATCAGTATTTGCGCTATAATCAATTCTGCTCTTCATTTCTGATTTTGCAGCTTTCCCAAGAACAAGGCTTCCCGCTCCGTTGTCTATGAAAATTCTCTTTCTTCCATCGAAGTCTCTGTTTATTCTGGGGAATCCTTTTCTGATTTCCTTGATATAAGTCGCATCAAATGATTTGGGCATAGATGGCTATAATGTGTCAATATAAAACTGCTTCAATGAGCCAAGAGCAACTGCGCTGTAGCTGGGTTGCCATCAAAACACTTCTATTCTCCACGATCCGGAGTTAAGTCATTTCTAATGCCTCTGCTATTGTCCGCTGAACCGGACGATCACTCTTCCCTCAGGAATTCGTAAAGGAGTCTGACTCCATAGCCTGTAGCTCCCGGTGGGAGATAGGATCTGTGTAAATTGTTTTTCTGTGTCCATGCAGTTCCCGCTATGTCGAGGTGAACCCAGGGTGTTTCACCGACGAATCGACTCAGGAAGGCACCAGCAGTTTCTGCCCCTCCCTCCCTTCCTCCCGTGTTCTTTATGTCCGCTACTTTGCTCTTTATCTGATCCTGGAAATCACTGTCCAGAGGCAACTCCCAGACCTTTTCCCACG
>JACWAC010000149.1 GCA_014874235.1 Thermoplasmatales archaeon | reverse complement strand
ATGCGGAGCAAATTCAGGACTTCATCTGCTTTCATTGATATTAACAATAGTTAATGCCCATATATAACGTCATCTATTTGAGGAATCATATGAAACGCATCGAACTTCTTTCTGAGTGCGAGTGCCGGGATTCGGACCCGGGTTAAAAGCTTGGGAAGCTTTTGTGCTACCGCTACACTACACTCGCTTTGGATTAGAAAATTTCTACGCGTATTTCAACTTATCTCGGTACAAAAGTGTGTTAACAAACTTCTCAAGAAGACTTTATCCGAATCCCACTTTTCTCAGTATTCATCTCTTTCACCACTACATAAACTGCAAAATACTTTTATTCTCTCGAACATGCACTCCTGATATTAATGGTGCTTACGACAACTGATGCGCTATTCGCCATTGCCGCATCCATTGCCATGGCCGGTGGGCTTATAGGCACGGGTATGGCACAGAGCGGTATTGGTGCTTCGGGTATGGGAGTGATAGCAGAGAAGCCCGAGAAGTTCGGGCAAGTTCTGTTCTTCTTCGTTATACCTGAGACGTTATGGATAATCGGGTTCGTGCTCGGACTGATTCTACTCCTCCATATTCTGTGAGCATATGGCACTAGAAGAGATTCTAGACAGAATAGCGAAGGACACGGAGAAGGAAGAGCAGGCTCTGATTAAACAGAGTGAGGACGAAGCCAAGAAGATAATTGAAGAGGCAAAGAAGAGGGCATCTTCAATCAGAACGAATTATGAGATGAAGGCAAAAGAAGATTCTGACACCGGAAAAAGGCAGAGAACCTCTTCTGCTACCCTCGAGGGGAGGTCTTATCTTGAAAAGGAGAGAGAGAAAATAGAGAAAGAATATCTCGAAACCCTTAGATCTAAAATTTTGGAGTTAAGAGAGGGGGATGAATATCTTGCGTTCCTTAAGAGAGTTATAGATGACGCAAAGAATGCTCTTGGCCAGGATTCTATCGTGTACGTTGAAGAAAAGGATGCTAAAAGGATGAAGGATAAGGGAATTACCTCTATTAAACCAGCAAACACAATCGGCCCCCTAGGCGGAGCGATCGTGACATCTGCAGACGGCAAGATGATCATCAATCTTACCTTTTCGGAAATCGTGAGGAATCAGGGCGACAGGCTCAGGAAGATTGTAAGGGATTACATCAACAGGTGATTTTTTGCAGAATTCTTTCGGTCTTCCCTACGGTACCCTAAAAGTCGCGAAGACCCAATTTCTCCAGAGGAAAGACTACGAAGACATGTTCAGGCTGTCCAATCCGGAAGATTTCATCAACTTCATAAATGGTCGCGGTTACAACGAGGATATATCTCAATCTTCCGACTACAAGGGACTGGACCTCGTGGAATGTTCCAACAACCTTCACCTGGCAAAGATGAACAGGAGAGCAGTATCTGTCACCCCCCAGAATGGCAAGGATCTGATAGTATCCTTCCTGACAAAGTGGGATATCCAGAACATCAAGACCATCCTGGTATCCAAGAATCTGAACCTTAAAGTGGAAGAGAGTGCGCTTAATCTCGTTTCTGAAACGAATGCACAGATAGGAGTCTTCGCAGGGTTGCTGGACAGGAACGATTACCACAACCTGATAGCGATGGACAACATCGAGGATATCATATCTTATACCCTTAAATTCGGATACGGAAAGGCGTTGCTTGCTTACCTGGACGAGTACAGGAAGACCAGCAACATTGCCACCCTTCTGTTGTCACTCGATCTCTACTATTTTGATCTGATGAAGGACAAGTTCAGGTTCTACTCCGGGAGCGAGGGACCGATTTTCAGGTTCATCAAGAAGACAGTCGATCTGAAGAACATAATGACCATCCTGAAATTCTTGGAGTTTAAGTCGGAGCACAACGTTTCGAATTACCTGTTGACAGGTGGGAGTCTGCCACCTCAGCTTCTGGATGATCTATCAAAGAGCACGGACGTGGAAGAGTTCACTCAGAAATTGAAGGGGTATGCAGACATCTCAAAGGGATTCGATTTCTACAAGAGGAAGGGCTCGCTTGTCGGAATAGAGGGGGAACTAAACAGGGGCCTCTACTGGGAATTCATAAACATCTTGGAAATGAGTGCGCTCTCGCTGAACAATATAATCGCCTTCCTGCTTAGAGCGGAAGCGGAGTGGAAGGATCTGAGAAATCTGGCATTTAGCAGGTACTATGCCATAGATGATGAAACAGTTAAAATGACAACAATTAATCTGGGGTGAAAAAATAATGGTAAAAGACGAACGATTTGGAAGGATTGCATTCATTGGGGAAAGGGAGCTGGCGGTGGGTTTCAAGCTGGTAGGAGTGGAAGATACGTTCATAGTCGACGAGAGTTCATACGGAGAAAAGTTCAGGGAGTTATACCACTCAGGTAGGTTTGGACTTATCCTATCTACCAACAGCTTCGTAGGAAGCCTTGA
The DNA here is from genome assembly GCA_014874235.1 of Thermoplasmatales archaeon. Taxonomy (GTDB): domain Archaea; phylum Thermoplasmatota; class Thermoplasmata; order Thermoplasmatales. The sequence continues at coordinate 281 of JACWAC010000149.1, read as the reverse complement.
CAAGAAATTCTTGAACACACTCTACAGAAGTGTTTCACCTCTTGTTGTTTTCGTTCCCGTTTCCGAGGAAGCGGAAGAGGAAGGAATTTCTGAATTAGCCAGAAGAGTTTTGGGAATCAAAATTGATCTAGGGGGAATGTAAGTGGGGAAGATTCTGAGAATTGCCGGACCGGTGGTTATTGCTGAAGGAATCGAGAGTGCAAGGATGTATGATGTGGTGAGGGTTGGAGAGATGGGCCTGCTCGGAGAGATCATCGGAATGGAGGGGGAGAAAGCAACGA
>JACWAC010000148.1 GCA_014874235.1 Thermoplasmatales archaeon | reverse complement strand
CTACAAAGAGGGATACAAAGACGGGATTAAATTTGCTATTCTCGCAGCTAGGACTTTTGAAGTAAATGATGAATTTATCAAACGTCTAGAAAGGGAGTTTGCCGGAGATGACGGAGAAATGGCAGTTAAACTTGTGTACGGAGAAACCTATCTGGTTTATGAAAAGAGGAACCTGAAGGGGATAGAGATCATATCTGGCGTTGCCGCCCAAGGTTTTCCCACCATAGTGATAAGCAGGGACACAAAGAGCACCCTTGCTGCACTCAAAAACGTAAGGTTTGCTCCCATAACTTATGACGATACCTCTGGGGGATTCAATCCAACTCAGCTCAGCCAGATGCAGGAGTATGTGATCAACAATCTGACGGAGAAGGGTGTGCTGTACATAGATTGCATCGATTACATCTTTTCCACTTCAACTTCCGTTCAGAACGTGATAAGGTTCTTAACGGTGGTTAAGGATAAAGTCATTGAGAAGAACGGGATATTCATACTTTCCCTGAACAAGGACGCCATTGGCAAGGCCGAACTGTCAATGATAGAAAAAGAGTTCAAAAACACAATCAAAATCAGGACGGATTAGCCAGACTTATTACGTCAACTCTGGATGGAGTCGGCAATTTGTGAGATGCCATCCTCAGAGCCTCCTTGGCCTTATCTTCCCCCGCTTTCGGAATTCTCACTATAAGGATAGCTGAGCCTCTCCTCACCCTGGCCGCAGTTCCGACAGGTCTACCAAATGCTAGACTCATTCCACTCGATATTCTGTCTGCGCCTGCACCTGTGGCCATTTTGTGTTCCCTGATAACGTGATGGGGGAAGGGTCTCACTCTCATGAAGTACCCCTTTTCTCCGAAGTCTTTGATCAGAAGTCTGTTGGACTTAATTCTTGCAGCCTCCAATGCCGTGTGCCTGATCTGGCACGACTCTTCTGCGACCAGTCTCAACTCTATATCGAAGTTTCCGTTAACGTCTCCAGCCGAAAATTGCTGTATCCTAGATGCTGGAACGCCTCCCATGTATTCCCTCTTCGTATATGCGGGTCCTGTGATATTCCTGTACATCCTTCCCGGCTTTCTTACCATTTATATTACCGTTCTGGAAAATGATTCGGAATATAATAATCCTTCTCAGTCCAATCCACGAAAGGTTATTTATTTGTATACTATGATTACCAGACGAAATGGACGAAATCTGGATAGAGAAGTATAGGCCGAAGAAACTTGATGAGGTATTTGGGCAGAGTGTGGTCACAGAGAGGCTGAGGAGTTATATACAGCAAAAGAACATTCCACATCTTCTCTTTTCCGGACCTCCGGGAACTGGGAAAACCACTGCTGCAACTGTTCTCGCAAGGGAATTCTACGGAGAAGATTGGAAAGAAAATTTTCTTGAGTTGAATGCTTCTGACGACAGGGGAATCAAGATGGTGAGAGAGACCGTCAAGGACTACTCCAGAATACTTCCTAACAATTCTCTCGGTTTTAAAATCCTATTCCTGGACGAAGCAGACTACATGACGGATGAGGCCCAGGCCGCGCTCAGGAGAACGATGGAGAATTTCACCAGAACCACTCGGTTCATTCTCTCCTGTAATTATTCGTCCAAGATTATCGAGCCAATTCAGTCTCGAACTGCGATATTCAGATTCAAGGCAATTGCCGCGGAGTCTGTTGTCTCTGCTCTTGGTGAAATACTGAAGAAAGAAGGTGTTGAGTACGAGAAGAAGTCCCTCGATGTCATAGCGGAACTATCATACGGAGACATGAGAAAGGCAATAAACACTCTTCAGGTTGCAGCAACCTACTCCCCAAAAATAACTGTGAATTCTATCTACGAAGCTGCGGGACTGGTTCATAAGGACTGGGCGATCCAGGTATTATCACTTGCGCTGAAGGGAGATATCTCAAATGCGAGGGCCATGCTGGAAGATGCAGTGATTAAACAGGGAATTTCAGGTCAGGATGTAGTGGAGCAATTCCATCGTGTGGTATACGATCTTCCCGTTGAAGATGGGTTGAAGGCAGACATCCTGTTCGCGCTAGGAGATATTGATTTTAGGATATCCGAGGGCGCAAGGGAGATAATTCAACTGGAGAGTTTTCTCGGATATCTTTACGGAAAGGGCGCTAAATGAGGGGTGACTGTTGTGGTAAACGGGACTGTTTATGAGAGGGAACTAAAGCTGATACTAGAAGGAAACGAAGACAAACTTGGAAAGATTGGATGGATCAGGGAAGATGTGAAGAATAAGATCAAGTCCAAACCGTTCCTTGTAGTTAGGGCTGCTGGCAGTCATGGGTTCGACATAATCATTATCAGGCATGACATGAGTATCCCTATAGAGATCAAGAGTTCCAAGGAAAAAACGCTAAATTTCTCCTCCTCTTCTCACAGGTCACAGGATCAGGCTGAAGGATATGTCGAAATGATTTCTAAGACAGGGGTCATGCCCCTTTACGCCTACAGACTAAAGAAAGTTAACGGAGATCCATGGAGAATCTTCACATTCGAATCCGATTACGAAGGCAGGTACAGAATGTTTGCGAAGATACTTCCCAAACTCGAAGTCACAAAGGGTGGGTCTTACACGATGAAGTGGGAGAAGGGACTACAACTGACTTCACTCTTAGAATATCTCTTCTGATTTCCTTTCGACTTATACTGTCGCCTCGACCAACTTATCTTTCTGGACTCCCCTAGGGAAGTCTACTCCTCTCTCTATCCTCTGTCT
>JACWAC010000147.1 GCA_014874235.1 Thermoplasmatales archaeon | reverse complement strand
TCGGTCACCTTGTTGACTTGTTGAATGAATCCTTTTATTCCTTTCTCGTCGAATCCAGCGACTCTGAATGTTCCCTTCCCCTTTGAAAAGACTGCAGGTGGAAGTTCCAGGCAGTTCTTGGAGCTTGTAATCTTCCAAATGTCAACTTCTCCATCGTAATCGCATTCCGTAAGTAGAAGTACCAGGCGATCTGATTTTTCCGTTCTTATAATTTTGTAACCCTTCTTCCTGAGCATCTCTGAAATCTTCATCACTTCATCTCTGGTATCGTAATCAAATTTTATCAACTGTCTATTCCAGAGATACCACATTATGAACGTCTTGCCGGGAAAGTGTTTAGATACATCTATCAGCGGGTTTCCATCCTCAAGTTCCAACATTAATTCCCAAAGGTCCATACGCAAACATACCAATCACCTAGGTAATAGATTATCCGTCATATGACGCATAAATCGATATTTACCAAATGGCGTTGATCCTACAGTGATAAAAGTGCAGGTATACATATATAGACACGCGATGATGAACTCATCAAGAAAGGGAGTATCAAAGGACCAAGGGCCTGGATTGAGCGAAACTGGAATAAGACAAGTCAGAAATTTAGGACCTATCGTAACGAAGTTGGGGATTAGTCCAGAAACTATAATGACGAGTCCTTTGAATCGGGCCAAAGAGACCGCATCGCTTGCCAACGAATTGTTTTGGGGCAATTCTAAAATCATAACTACCGAAGCACTTCTGCCGAATGGCGATCCGACAATCCTGTACAAAGAGTTGAATTCACTAGACTCTGAAAATCAGGTAGTAGTTGTTACACACTATCCGTTGATTAAGAAATTGATATCAGATGTGCTTGGATACGAATTTAGCTCTGAACTACTCAATGGATCCGTGATGAGGGTAGACTTCCAGGGAAAAGTATCCTCTGGTAAGGGGAAGTTAATCTCAATAATTACACCGTCAGAAAGAGATTCAGCGTAATCACTACATTGTCTATATATTGATAATGGTTTGACATGAATCTCAGGGAGTTCTCACATGGATTATGAGAGGAAACTCAAAGGCAAATACGCCCTTGTAGCGGGCGCAACGCGTGGCGCTGGAAGGGGTATTGCAATCTCACTCGCTGAGGCAGGAGCATTTGTCTTTGTGACTGGGAGAAGCTCTAGAAATTCAACTGGCAATAGATTGAGACCAGAAACAATCGAAGAAACCGTGGAAAAGATTGAAGAGAGAGGAGGGGTGGGAATGGCAATAAGAACAGATCACAACAACGAAGATGAGCTATCGAAACTTGTTGAAATAATTTCAGAAGAAACTGGGGGGACTCTAGACGTTCTCATTAATGATATCTGGGGAGGAGAGTCTGTGGTGGATTGGACAAAACCATTCTGGGAACAAGACTTTTCCACTCAGATGGCGATGTATTCCAATGCAGTGTTTACTCACATAAGAACTACAATTAAGTCCATCCCTCTACTGATGAAGTCCAAGGGTGCGGTTATAGCCGAAATAACGGACGGCATTGGCTATCACTACAGAGGAAACTTGTTTTACAGCTTGGTAAAAATCGCGACAAACCATCTTGCCCTTGCATACGCTAGTGATCTCCAGGAAAGAGGATTGAATCACATAACAAGTGTTGGCCTGACTCCGGGGTTCTTAAGATCTGAAGAAATGTTAACGATGTTTGGTGTCACAGAGTCAACTTGGAGGAATGCGATAAACTCCCATCCGGATTTTGCAGGTTCAGAAACTCCTTTTTACATTGGTCGTGCTCTGGTCTCTCTGATATCGGATCAGGACATCCGTAGGTTCAATGGTCAAACTCTCTCCACTTGGAACCTATCTAAGATCTACGACTTTGTGGATGTAGACGGCACACGACCAGACTGGGAATATTTTCACAGACTGTACAGGGAGGGGAAGATCGATCCTCACACCTGGAAATACGAATGAACAGAAAAGACAGTTAGTTTCCAATCAAAGAGAGCGGTCACTTGTGTTTCTTTAGACTGGATCTAATCACTGGTCAAGTCAAGACTTTCTAACCTTGCTACTTTCCTCTTAAATAGTAATTTCGAATTCTAGAACAGATATCCATGATGGAAGTGGAGATAAAATTTAAAACTCCAGTGGAATGGATTAAGAAGATAGTCCAGACTCATTCAGCAGAAATTAAGATAAGAGATATTAGGTCAAGCCAGGAAGGAGTGAAGGATCTTGTTGAAATTTTCTCGCCAGAAGGGAAAGTGGAGGGCCTTTCCGCAACTCTTAACAAAGAGAACCTTTCGAACGAGGACCATACGACTATAGTTGATGATTATCACGCGACAGCCATTGTGGACGCAAACGAATGCTCGATATGTAAGACCATTCACAACTGGGACCTGTTCCTTACCGGAGCACATTCGGATGACCACGGCAATATGATCATGCAATGGCTGGTCCCGGACGAGGTTACCGTATCTGGCTTTTTGAAGAGACTAGAGGATGATGGAGTGCAATTTGAACTGATCAAGAAGAGGACCCTATCTAAGAGAGGGGATATAACAGCCAGGCAAGAATTCGTGGTAAAAACTGCACTCGATCTCGGGTTTTTCGATTACCCGAAGAAGATCAATCTTGAAGGACTCTCTAAGAGACTCAACGTGTCATATGTGACTCTGGCTGAGATCCTCAGAAGAGCGGAAAAGAACATCATATCGTCTTATTTCAAGAAGAGATAAAAACTGCCCGTTAGACGGAATACTGCTGCTC
>JACWAC010000146.1 GCA_014874235.1 Thermoplasmatales archaeon | reverse complement strand
AATTTTAGAATAATAAAATAAAAAAAAAAAGTCACACCTTAAGTGTGGCTTTTCCTGGTTCCCAGTCTACTGGGCAGAGACCTCCAGTCTGGAGTGCAGAAAGTACCCTGAAAGTTTCGTCAGTGCTTCTACCAACGTTGTCGTCAGTTATTACCATGTACTTTACGAATCCATCGGGATTTATTATGAACAACCCTCTCTGTGAATTCCCTGTAGCCTCATCAAGGACCCCATAATCTTTAGAAATCTCTCCTTTCCTGTCCTCTATCATCGGGTACTTGGCTTCAGCGACCCTGTCATCGTGCTCGACCCACGCCTTGTGAACATAAACTGTGTCTCTGCTGACTGAGATTATCTCCGCACCTGCCTTCTTGAACTCCTCATACTTCTCGGCAAACCCCTGTATTTCTGTAGGACACACAAATGTGAAATCCGCAGGGTAGAAAAACAACACTACCCATTTCCCTCTCAACTTTGAAAGCCTAAAGTCCTCTATCTTCCCGTCCACGAATGCTTTTGCATCAAAATCTGGTGCTTTGTTACCTATCATTTCATCACCCTTTAATTGTTTTAGAGAGTCAATTCAAAAATATAAATCTTAGCGATACCGTTTCAGAATTTCGTAGATGTCATCGCTAAATTTTGAGTGAAAACAGAGCGTTTTGCAGTCAATAATAGTCGCTGTACTTGACGTTGTAGTTTTCGACCGACACTCCCTTTCCTGCTCCCACCTCTCCCAGTGTGACAGGATTGAAACCGTTCAGTTCTTGCATGACAGCGTCCTGGTCTCTTTTGGAGGAAACGATCATCATCCCTATCCCCATGTTGAAGACTTCGAATGCTTCTTGGTTTGAAATTTCTCCATCCCTCATAATTTTCCGGAACAACTGCGGTATTTCTGGAAAGGTCAGTTTGTATCTCGTCTCTTTGAGTCGAAGGAGATTTCTTACTCCACCACCCGTAATGTGTGCGATGCCGCGTATGTCAAATTCTTGCGTCAGATCGTACAGTTTCTTTGAGTATATTCTCGTTCCATTCAGAAGTTTTTTCCAGAATGGTTCTCCCTCAAACTCCTCTGTCATAAGGTGATCTCTGTCTTGATAAATCTTCCTTATGAGGGAAAAACCGTTCGAATGAACTCCATTGGATGCTAGCCCTATTATCTTGTCCTTTTCCTTTATCGATTTGCCCGTTATTTCTTTGCCCCTTTCGAGGTAGCCGATAACGGTACCTGAAATGTCCACACCGTTAACAAGATCTGGGACAGAAGCTGTTTCTCCCCCAACCATGGGTATACCTGCTTCCCTGCACGCATCGTTAATGCTTCTTCCAATCTTCTCTCCCGTTCTCTCGTCCAGCATGGACCCCGCGATGTAATTCACCATCGCCATTGGCTCTGCCCCCATGCATATTACGTCGTTCACGTTCATTCCTACCAAGTCATACCCGATCTGATCGAAATAATCGTACTTCAGGGCCATAATTGTTTTCGTTCCTACGTTATCTGTGTGGATCGCTATGTAGTTGTCTAGGAATGAAATCAGTCCGGAGTAGTGCCCGATACTTGTGGCTCGTTTGTATTTGGTCCCCTTAAAAGTCAGTTCCTTTATGACTGCGTTCCTGAAGCTTCCCACAGAACTGAAGTCCACGCCACTCTCTTTGTACTTCGGCATTCAGGATAGAAATGATGAACTTGATTAATAACATCGCTGTTTTAATCTACTGCAAGATGATTCTGTACTGTTGAGACTGATATCGGAATTTCTTGGAGGTTACCGCGATGTTTCTCGCGCTGAGATTTCAGGGTTGTTGAGCAGTTATGGCGGAAAAATAACAAACGAGACCGAGAACTTCCTGTTCTTCTCAACGGACCAACCGGACAAGATTGCCTCACGGGTAGCCTTCTCTAAAAGGATCGGAAAGATCATCGGGGATGGTGAGGAAATAGAACTTTCTTCCGACAAGACCTATGCAATAAGAGAGAAAAGAGATTCCGGAAATAGATCTCTGATTGAAAGCGTTGCAAGGAGAATTAGTGGCAAAGTTGACCTGGACAACCCCGATGTGGTTTTCTATATCTACAACTCGAATGAACCGATTATAACTGAAGTGATCCACGAGAGGAGAATGAATGAACTGGTGGATCATAGGTACAAGACCAAACCAATGAATCATCCATCCAGCATTTCACCAATTCTTGCAAGAGGGATGATAAACATAGCAGGTCTCAAGGAAGGGGAGAGGTTTATAGATCCATTTGCAGGAACAGGAACATACCTAATCGAAGGTTACAGGATGGGAATCGAATCTCTCGGAATCGATCGAAGTTGGAAGATGGTGGAAGGGGGTAACAAGAATCTTAGACACTTCGGTTTCCAAGAGAACATCAGGCATGGGGATTTTTCAGAACTTGTTTCGGAGGACAACTTTTCGGCAATTGTTACAGACCCCCCTTATGGAAGAGGTGCCAAGATATTTTCACAGTCCAGAGATTCCTTATACGCAAGGTTCTTCTCCTTGATATCCGGTTTCCCCGGGACGAAAGTCTTTTGCCTGCCTTCTGTCGAACTCAATGCACTTGCCAGGGAATTTATAAGTGTGGAAACGGTAGGCAAGATCAGAGTCCATAATTCTCTCACTCGCTACATTCTTCTATCTCCATAGTTCATTAGAATGAAGGTGGAGTTTGAAGTTATGAATCCGGTCGCAGTAAGACCTGCGATCCCGTGATAGCAATTTCGGAAAGGTTTGAGGTCCAGTCATATGTGCTTTCC
>JACWAC010000032.1 GCA_014874235.1 Thermoplasmatales archaeon | reverse complement strand
TGATGTTTTATGACACAACCGACAAATTCGCAGCCTAACCCTACGCCACCAAAAAAGGGTTCCGCTGTGAAATGGGTAGTAGTTGCTGTTGTCGTAATAGTGATAATAGCCGGAGTGGCTATTGCACTGACGTACAAACACCCAAAAACGCCAACACAAACTACGGCATCGCTAGCACCATCGGTGAGTGGTATAGTAGCACTAGCAGGAGGCAGCATAACCTTCTTCCCTGGAGCACCCAGTGGATACACCTTTACTAATGTAGTCTGGAATTTCGGTGACGGAAGCACAATGAAAACGAACTCAACATCTTCGGTATCACACTCGTATGCGAACCCCGGAAGCTACTTAGTATCAGTTTATGCGACTGGTACGAACGTAACCGCCTCTGGAAACAGTACGTTGCTGCTGATAACAATAAACCCACCGCTTACCCCAGCGCCTGGAGCAATTTACGGACCAGCCGTTATAACCACAGCGTCTGGGAACCAAACGATTAACACCGGTGGATACGTGAACGCAACCTTCCAAGGATCGTTGGACGCTGTTCCACTGACAGTTGGATCTGAGGTACCGGGTGACATAGCATACACTATACAGTCCTTTAAATGGAACATAGACAACGGTAGCCAGGTTATAAATGACAACAACACGGGAATGCCAGAAACAATAAACGTAACGTTCAATGCTACTGGAATGCACACAGTCGAACTAACAACCACAAGCAACGACTCCTCGGGAAACACAGCTACGGGTAACTACATGTTTACGGTATACGTTGGTAACTATACCATAACAAAGAAGATAACGTCACATGCAGCAGACACGAGCCAGCTCGTGAATGCGGAATTCCTGCCAGGGAACCCAAGAACTCTTGATCCTTCGCTGTCCTACGATACTCAATCATACGAAGTAATTTACGAGATTTACCAGCCCTTGATTGGATACAACGGGTCCTCAACGAGTACGTACCATCCTGAGATAGCTACGAACGTCCCGTCATATGCTAACGGTGAATTAAACACGACAGGAAGTCAGGGTCAGTTCACGAACATAACTTTCTACATAAACACAAGCATAAAGTTCTCTAACGGAAACAACGTAAATGCTTACGACGTGTTTGAGAGCTTTGCAAGATCATTGCTCTTCTCAAACAACTCCGCAACCGCATCCTGGATTTTGGCTCAGGGTCTTTTGCCTGGTTTGAGCATATACGGACCGTTCGATACGAGCTACTACTGGATCCACCACGCTGTCACTTATGACAATTCTACACAGTCTGTCACCTTCCACCTGCTGCCATCAGTACCGGTATATGCTAATGCAACTTCAGTTGGGGCAGGGGGACTGAACGTCTCGACGCTATATGCCAACCATCTTGGAGACTTTATGACGGAGAATGGAGTGACATCGGTAAAAGTATACAGCTACGGAGTCACTGGAATATTCTTCCAGTTCCTGGCCGGACCGACCGTTTCCATGATCATGGATGCCAGCTGGCTAGCCCAGCACGGCGGTGCACCTGGAAACAACACAACAACGTTCCAATTCTTCTCTAATGCAACCACCAGTCCAAGCGATGTTGCAAACTGGAACCAATACATCAAGAACAACCCGATGGGAACAGGACCATATGTAATGGCACTGAACGAACCTGGAGAAATTGTCTTGAAGGTGAACCCGAATTACGATCAGACCCAGGCCGGAGTTTCTCCAAGCCAGCTGATCCCGAAGATAGTCCTAGAATATCTGACTAACGAGCAGACAGCAGTGAGCCAGTTGCAATCTGGATATGCCCAGTTTGCTGCGGGAACTGCAACTGTCACGGAGATTCCACTCCTTCAGTCGCTCGTTCAGTCCGGAACGCTATCGTCAGAAATTGTAACCCAAATGGATACTTTCTTCTGGGCATACAACTTTGACATAAACGTTACCGGTGCTAAGGGACTTGACAGCAAATTCAACGCCCCAGCGAGCTTCTTTGACAACCTCAGCGTAAGAGAGGCATTCAGCTACGCATTCAACTATTCGTACTACATCAATGACCTCAACTCTGCAGACGGCATCCCTCTAGTAGCAGCTGAATCTGGTATTCTGCCAACTGGCATAGGGAACTTCCCTGCGAACCTATCATCCTACGGACCAGTACCCGGAAACTATGTAAACGGAAATCTAGCTCTAGCAGCGAGTGCTTGGAATCAGACAAATTATTCCCAGAGTAGCACAGTCTACCATATTCCAATAGTAGATGCCTCCGGATCTGTTTCACAGGATGCAATGGTAGGAGTATGGGCAACAGCAATCAGCGCAGTAACAGGAGGAAAGGTGCAGATCGATCTTGTGGATATACCATTCGGAGCAGAGGTCACTGATACGTCCCTAGGCGGACCCGGAACGAACCCGATGCCAGTTTACTACCTGGGATGGATAGATGACTATCCTGCAGCTGCAGATTTCACTGCGCCTATAATCGGACATCTAGGAATCTATTCCTATCCTGATGGAATTGACCCAGCGGTGTTCAACAATACTGCGTGGTTCTCGTCACAGGGAATGACTTCTGCACAGATTGCGGACATGAATGCACAGTGGGCCCAGATATCAAAAATGTGGAATGCCCTTGATCAGGCAAATCTGCAACCACCAACAGCAGCGGGTAGCGCAAACGTAACTGCATATAACTATGTGGCTGACAAGATCGCCATTGACATGTTCTTCTACGTGGGAACGATACAGGGAGTAGGCCCAGCATACTACAGCTCTTCTCTCGTCCCAAGCAGCTTGGAACCAACCAGAAACGTTGCGGTAGGATTTTCCTTCGTGATATACTCGGCACTACAGTACGCATAAACCTGAAACAAATTTTTTCCTTTTTTTTATTTATTCCATTATTTTCTTTTGACTGATGTTTCTACACAGTGGACGTGCCTGTCATTTCTGCTAAAAGCAACAGACGGACCAATATATAAGATGGAAATTTCATCGTATTCATGAAACAACCTGATATCCTATGTTTCAAGGGATCAGATTCTTAGAAAAAACGGAAGGAAATTGAGTAGGTTGCTAATTACTTACTCACCCCATATATCTCTCTTAATCTCTTCGTCAATTACCCCTTTCTCTTTCAGTTCAGCGACAATATCCTTGACGAACTTAATGCCACCGCACAGATAGACCGTCCTGGAGAGATAGTCGCTTGCGTGATTCTCTATCATCCGTGTGTTGATCCTTCCTCTTTCGCCGTGCCACAGTGCGCTTTCTGGATCTCTCGTTATGGTAAAAACGATGTTCAGTCCAAGCTCCTTGTATCCTTCCAGTTCTGGCAAATTGACAATGTCGTCCTTGTGCTTAATGCTGTAAAACAGGTAAACATCTCTCTTCATGTCTTTACTCTTCAGATACCTCAGCATTGAAAAGAAAGGCGCAATACCGATTCCCGCTGCAAGAAAGAGATCGCTGCGAGCATCGTCCGGTTCATACAGGAACGCACCTCTCGGTTCTGAGATGTATATTTCATCCCCCTCCTTGAGGTTGGCTAGCTGACTGGTGAACCTTCCATTTATGAGCTCAATCATGAATTCCATGTGGTCCTCATTCGGAGAGGAGGCAATGGAGTAGGAACGGAACAACTTGTCACTTGGATCGAGAAAGAGGGAGGAGAACATGCCCGGAACAAAATTGAATTTTTCCCCGTCCTTGGGTCTCATACTGAAACTAGCTATTCTGGGGCTGTCCGGTTCTCCATGAGTTAGATACTTAATTTCATAGATCGTATAGGGCTTGAGCCCCATCTTCCCTAGCATTACGGCGCAAGTTTGACACGCTTTAAATAATTTTCTTGACCCGGACTCTTCAGGCAATTGATTTTAAGCTTTCTTTGCATCCTCCCAAGGCATGGGTGCACAATCCGCATCTGGGGTGGAAGAGAGGTTGCTCGAGGTTCTAAGGGAGAGAGGATTTACTGAATTCACGGAACCCCAGAGGATAGGTATCCCAGAAATACTGAAGAATCAAAACGTTCTACTAACATCTCCGACGGGAAGCGGAAAGACCGAGGCCGCGGTTCTTCCCGTTTTTTACAGGCTCAGTGAGATTAAGGAACAGATTCAGGGATTTGGTGCAATCTATATAACTCCACTGAGGGCGCTCAATCGGGACGTTCTTTCCAGAATAGAATTCTATGCCAAGGCGTTCAATCTGGAAGTTGGAGTGAGACACGGGGATAGCAGCGAGAGTGAGAGGAGATATCAACTGCTCCATCCGCCGAAGGTGCTGATAACGACACCGGAGACACTACAGCTGATAGTTAGCGGAAAGAAGATAAGGAATCATCTGAGAACAGTAAGGTACGTGATAATTGACGAAGTCCACGAACTCCTGAACGACGAGAGAGGATGGCAATTGATGATCGGTCTTTCTAGGATGAGGGAAATATCTCCAGAGTTCAAGATAATAGCTATATCGGCAACGATTGGCAACCCCGAGGAAGTTTCGGAGAATCTCTTCTTTGATAAGGACTACAAGGTTCTCAAGGCGGGTATATCGAAACGTTATGACATCAGAGTTTCCATGCCAAATGGTGCCCTGCCCAGTTTCAAGGATATGATTGGATCAGACGAAAATTACGCACAAATCGTTGACTACATAATGAAGCTCTATGACTCCAACAGACAGTTCATTGTATTCTCTAATACCAGGGCCACCGCTGAGGACATTGTCATGAGACTCAGGCTTGTCGACCAGAACATCCTCGTAGAGGTACACCATGGTTCTCTTGGAAAGGACATAAGGACGAAGATTGAGGAAGACTTCAAGAAGGGAAAGTTGAGGGGAATTGTCTGTACATCAAGCATGGAACTCGGGATAGACGTTGGAAGCGTAGACTTTGTGGCACAGGTCAATTCACCAAGGCAGGTCATAAGACTGGTGCAGAGAGTGGGGAGGGGAAAGCACAGACTCGCAGAGACTTCTAGGGGAGAGATAATCGCGATGAACGAGATTGAGTCGGAAGAAGGCGGCGTAATCTCGAAGTTTGCAGAGTCCAACTCCATCGAAAACGTCAAGATTCGGGACAAACCAATGATCGTGATTGCAAACCAGGTCATGGCTCTGGTCCATTCAGAGAGGCAGGTTCATTCTGACAAGGCATTGGACATCTTCAGAAGAGTCAGAAATTTTAGGAACATCACTGTCGAAGAATTCGAGTCCCTTCTTTCATTCCTGTCTTCTATCTATGTCATAAGATACGACCCGGAAACGAAGATCATTCGCAAGAGCGGAAGAACTCTGAAGTATTTCATCGAGAACATTTCCATGATTCCTGACGAGAAGAGGTACGTTGTAAAGGAATCAAGCACGGCAAAGATAATCGGTTTCCTTGACGAAGGGTATGTTGCCACGGAAATTGACGTTGGTTCCACATTCACTCTAAAGGGAAGCACCTGGAGGGTTCTCGGGATAAAGGAGAGGTACATCTACGTTGACTTCATCCAGGGCATCTCGGTCCCCCCGAGTTGGTCAGGCGAAGAAATTCCGGTACCATATGAAATCGCAATGGAGGTGGGCAAAGAGAGGAGAGAAAATATTCTGGATGAGAACCTTAACGACTTCACCAAGGACAAGGTGAGGCAGTTCAGAAGGAGCACAGCGAATGATCGGCTGATGAGGGTGGAGAAGGAGGGAGTCACCACGGTCATCCAACTGACCGCAGGAACGAAGGTCAACTATACTCTAGCACTGATAATCACTTTCAGGTTATCGGAGAAATATGGAGAATCGTTCCTATTTGACAATTCTCCCTACCACATAGTTATCCAGGGCAATATGAGGTACAGAGCTGACGAGGTAGTGGACATCCTCCAGCACTTGCAGGATGAATTCTCGAACCTTGACAGATATGTGGAAAAATCCAGGACATTCCAGTACAGCACCATAAACGTGGCAAAAAAATTCGGAGTGATATCAAGAGAGAGCGATTTCACTAGAATAAGAGTCGATAGAATCTTCGCCTCTCACAGGGATACCCCGTTTTACAGGGAAGCCCTCGATAAGTTCAAGTGGGACTACCTCGACATTGAGAACCTTTCGAGAATTAGCGATCTAATCTCTTCGGGAGAGATGTCCATAGACGTGAAGGGCGCGTTTTCAATTTCTTCCAAGCTCTACATGAGCAGCCTGAAGGAAAAGATGATGCCGATTAGACCCACGGCACCTATCCTGTCCGCAGTGAGAAGAAGACTCCTTTCTGAGGAGATGGCTTTTTACTGTCTTAGCTGCCACAGGGTATTCAAGAACAGGGTCCAGGATCTCAAGGAACGGAGGTGCATATTCTGCAGCAGTCCTAGGATCGCTCCAATAAAGCCCTACGAGATCGAGAGTACCCACAAAATGTCGGCAGAGAGTCTTCGAAAAGTCAGGACCTCCTACCATCTGCTGAGGATGTACGAAGAAAGAGCGCTGCTTGTGCTTGCTGCACACGGAATAGGACCCGAGAGTGCCTCCAGGATACTGGAAGTTCCAACAAAATCTGAAAATGAATTGTTGGAGAAGATATTGATCAACGAGGTTGAGTTTGCAAAGAACAGGAGATTCTGGTCTTAATTCAATTCACTCCTAAGAGCTCCGAGCGTTCCCGACTTTTCTGCAAACGCATTGTGCTTGTGAATCGTCTCGAAGCTTTCACTTGTGACCTTTATAGAGACTTCATCTGGCATTTTTGCATATTTCTTCACCAATAGTTTCACCGCATCTCGTACCGCGTCTTCGACAAACTTTGGATTTTGGTGGGCCCTGAGTACAAGCATTCCTTCTTCTTCCCTCTTCAACAGTTCGTATGTGGGAGCACTCATGGACTGCTCTGCTATGTCAATGAGCTCGTTGACCTCGACGTCCCATCCATCGGGTACCTCCATTAGAATTGAGACGTCATTCCTCTGATTGTGGGATATGTATGGTGGAGAATCATCTTTCCTGTTCATTAGAGCTGATACAGTTTTCATCGCAGAAGGGCATACAGTTATTCCCGTTGCAGTCACTCCTATGAACCTCTTCGGTTTCTCTCCGTCCATCTTTACAGCCTTACCCTTTATGAGATATTTTTCAGTAGTCTTTCTCCCCTTAGGATTAGATCGTTCGAGGAAGTAATCCGCAGTCAATTCAGCCTCGGCAGAGGTCGCATAAGGATGTCTCGTGAGAAGCTTTTCCACTATCAGCTCTGCAACGTATTCGATTCCCTTCGTTCTTCCTTCGACCTCCCCCTCTACGACATCCTCGACCGCTTCTATATCCCTAGATAGGTCGCTTCCCTTCCTTGATGGAGGGAGATCCACGAAGACCCTGAATGTGGGTATGAGCGTTATGGTCTTCTTCTTCCTCTGAACTGTGATGGGTCTAACGACATTGGTAAGTCCCACCCTGTCCAGCCTGTAATTGCTCTCTGGAACCTCAGACTGTACATCCTTGAATTTTTGCATGCCGGTGTAGTGCTCGTTTCTTATCAAACTTTTCTTCATTTCCGTCAACAAAATTAATTGGTATCTTGCTGCTTCTTTACGAACGAAAGCAATTCCTTGGAGAAGACTGTTGAATCCACGGGAATCTTCTCTTTTTTGTCAGGATCTGTTGAATAGCCAAGATAGAAACCCTGGGGATGAAAAAACCACCTGTCTATATTGGTACTGTCCAGTCTTCTAACTACATCCTTGAAATCGTTGAGGTCTGGTAGCTGTAATCTCGCTGCTCTGGTCACGGAGATCCCCCACTTCGAAACCTTTACCAGGAACTGCGGTGAAAACTCCTGAAAGATCACGTCCTTAGGAAAATCACCTTCCACAGTCAACACCTCGTTGTCATCGCTCCTAAAAATCGTATGGTCCCTTATCTGGGCTAATACCTTTCCGTCCTCCTCGAACTTTGTAATCATTGCATCGAAAATTGTCTTGAACATCTTATCGAATTCTTCCGGCTTATGTCCCGCTACCATTATGCTCTTGAGGGCAGTGTCGAGTAGGTTGTCCGTTCCATCTCTACCGAGTGATTTCCAGCCCGCATTGTCTTGCCAGCATACCGCCTCGGCAAGTCTCCTTTCTGCACTTCCCATTTTGAAGTATTCAACTACCTTCATCGCGGAACAGGTCCAGTCTTTCGTATCGTGATGATCAAATCTCTTGATCCTCACTTTGCCGTGAGGGGAGTCTAGAATGTAGTCCGCTTCCGAGGTGTCAATAATACTGTGATCAAGATACTTTACTTCGACCTCATCCTTCACCGCCCTCTTTAGCAGATAGATGGATGCAACTGCATCTAAATCCGGTGGACTTGCTATCGCTAGAACCTTGCCCATCAAAACATCAGTTTGCTCTTATCGATCTTGTTCCAATCATCCAGAAATCGCTTGAGACCCTCGTCGGTCTTTGGATGATTGATAAGCTTCTTGAAAACCTCAAAAGGCATTGTTGCGATGTCCGCACCGATGAGTGAAGCATCTCTAACATGAACGGGATGCCTGACAGAAGCTACAATGATCTTTGTTTCGATGGCGTAATTGTCGTATACTTCCCTCATGTCCTCTATGAGGGACATTCCGTCTTCGCTAATGTCATCCAGTCTTCCCACAAAGGGAGATGCGTAGGATGCCCCTGCCTTCGCAACCATCAGTGCCTGGTTAACGGAAAAAACAAGGGTCGCATTGGTCTCGATCTTCATCGATTTCAATAACTTCAACGCCTTGAGGCCCTCCACAGTGGTCGGGATCTTAACGACAACATTGTCACCAAGCTTCTTCAGTTTTTTTCCTTCCTCCACCATTCCGTCCGCATTTAAAGAAGTGACTTCCAGAGATACGGGACCGTCAACGATGTCAAGTATCCTCTTGACGAGAGTCTTGAAATTGATGCTTCCTACCAGTTCCTTTGAAATAAGGGTCGGATTAGTGGTAACCCCATCAACACACCCCCAGGAAACACCCTCTTCGATCTCTGCTATGTTTGCAGTATCCAGAAAGAATTTCATATTGTCACCTTCATCATTTCTTCTACACCATTAACAATTCCCATTGGGTTCAGCCCGTACTTGTCCATTAACTGCCAGGACTTTCCGGATTCTCCAAAGGTGTCTCTTACTCCCAGTCTCTGGACCCTCACCGGATAAGTCTCGGTTACAACTTCACTAACTCTGCTTCCCAGTCCGTTATATATGCTGTGCTCTTCAGCAGTTAGTATCCTGCCAGTTTCTCTCGCGGCCTTTATGATTGCATCCGAGTCAATAGGTTTGATTGTTGCTACATTTAGGACCCTTGCAGAGATCCCCTTCTGCTTGAGATACGAAGCAGCGATCTTTGCTGCAGATACCAGGATGCCGGTAGCCATTATGGTGATGTCATCGCCATCGGCTATGGTCTCCGCTTTTCCGTACTTGAATGTCTCGGCTTCGTGAACAACTGGAACCCTCTCCCTGGATAGCCTGACATAAAATGGCCCCCTGTTTTCATACACATATCTAACTATCTGCTCGGTTTCCATTGCATCTGCTGGTACCAGAACGCGCATTCTCGGAAGACCAGTCATAAGGCCTATATCCTCAAGCATTTGATGTGTTGCTCCGTCTTCTCCTACTGTTAAGCCAGCATGAGTTGCTACGATTCTGACATCACTGTCCGCGTAGCAGACGCTCTGCCTCACAAAATCGTACGCCCTTCCGGTGGCGAATATTGCAAACGAAGATACGAAAACCTTTTTGCCGGTCCATGAAAGTCCAGATGCAACGCCCATCATGTTGTTTTCGGATATTCCAACATTGAAGAACCTATCTGGGTACTTTTTCTGGAACATTGAAGTATGCGTGGAAGTTGACAAATCGGCATCCAGAACAACAACACTCTTATCCGCACCCACAGAAACCAGAGTACTTCCATAGGCTTCCCTCACGCTCTTCTTCTCAATCTTGTTGATCAGATCTGGGAGCCAGTTCAGCTCAGTGGACATCATCATGGTCTACATCCCCTCGATGTCCCTCAGTGCTTCGTTCAGCTTTTCCTCATTAGGTGCTGGTTTACCGTGGTATTCTGGATTGTTTTCCATGAACTTGACGCCCTTTCCTTTGACCGTCCTTGCAACGATCATTGTGGGGCGATCTGCATCCTTTGCCCATTCGATTGCCTTTCTTATTTCTGCAAACGAGTGACCGTCGATTG
Source organism: Thermoplasmatales archaeon (assembly GCA_014874235.1). Lineage (GTDB taxonomy): Archaea > Thermoplasmatota > Thermoplasmata > Thermoplasmatales. Next base: position 1,345 of record JACWAC010000032.1, on the reverse strand, counting down.
TAGTGGCCCTCCAGCCGAACGACCTTAGCTTGGCCTCCAGATCGCCAAGGGTCAGAATCTCTTCGGTAAATCCATCAAGCTGTATCATGTTCCTATCAAGAAATACGATGAGATTCGAGAGCTTCAGGTGGGCTGCTGATAACGCTGCTTCCCATATACTCCCCTCATCCGATTCGCCATCTCCTATCATAGCGAACACTCTGTAATTTTTCTTATCTATTCTAGCAGCGAGAGCAAGTCCCACTGCGTTGCTCAGCCCCTGCCCCAGTGATCCGGCAGTGATATCAACTCCAGGAACGTGATTCACAACATGTCCCTGGAGTAACGAACTTATCTTCCTAAAGCCCTGCAGAAGACTCGAATCAAAGAATCCCCTCATTGAAAGAACGGAATAGAGCGCAGGTGTGGCATGCCCTTTTGAAAGCACAAACCTGTCTCTGTCCGGCCAGTTTGGATTGGCGGGATCGATGTTCAGCTCCCTGAAGTAGAGGTATGTGAGAATTTCTGTTGCGCTCAAAGATCCGCCCGGATGCCCGCTTTTCGCCTCGAAAGTCATTTTAACAATGGATTTCCTGACTTCTTTGGCTATTTCTTCCAGATTTTCCGATTGCACGGAATCTTGCACCTTCCCAAATCGCCATCCGTCTTATTCAATTTTTTGTCTTGTTTGCTACCTTATTTTCTTATATATATCCTATTTAATGACGTGAGAGTCGATTTCTCTTTAATATAAACCATTACAATATAAAGCTCAACAGCTTGAGAAGAACTAAGGCGGTACCTGTTCTGTTAAAACCTTCATGAGAAAAATAATAGTGCCCTTATTTTGAGAGTTCCTTAAATAATTTTATGCTCGAAACCTTTTTGTATTTATATTTATGCGAAAAAGGGTAATATTCCCTAAACTATTTAGGTATGTGAAAACGAACGAGGATAGGGAAAAATATCTCGAATCCATCGATCATTTCATAAAGGAACAAGGATACGCACGACCTCTTGAGATTGCCGAGTTCTTGAAAGTGACACCTGCTTCCGTATCGCAGATGCTCAGTAAATTGGCGGATGATGGACTTATTAACTACCAGAAGTACAGGGGAATGACGCTCTCGGACAAAGGAAAGAAGCTCCTTGATAATCTCAGCAAGAAAGAGAGTTCCATTTATGAACTATTGAAATTGATGGGATGCGACGAAGGGACTGCTAGGGAAAGGGCTTGCTTTTTTGAGCACTTTATTGACGACGAACTGTCTGAAAAAATGAAGGCCTTTACAAACAAGATCAAGGAGACCAAGTTAAAGCTACCTGCCTGAACGCGAAAAGAAATCGCGGAACCGTTCGAAGAGAT
>JACWAC010000145.1 GCA_014874235.1 Thermoplasmatales archaeon | reverse complement strand
GTGCATGTCCTCTGATTCCCTTCCTTTCTTGAGGCTCTTGATCTTTGTTAATTCTAGACCCACCTCATCACTGAATTCCGTGCCAATTTCTCCCCTTTCCTTGAATGACTTGAGTTCAGGTAGGTGATCTGCAGCAGATTTGACAACCTTTAGGATTTTCGTTTTGCTGTGGAGATAGAGAGATTCGATTATCTGATTCTCGACAGTATAAACGGGATTTAATGCTGCCATGGGCTCCTGGAATATCATGGATATGTACCTTCCCCTGATCTTGTTGTACAGATGTTCATTTTTCTTGATCACTCTGTTGTGGTGTTTAATCTTAGGTCTCTTCTTGAGTATTATGTCAGCTTCCTGATCAATTCCCTTCGTAAGTTCGTAGCCACCCATGGTAATCTGACCCCCAATAATTCTTCCAGGTGGGTCAGGTATTAGCCTCATGATACTGAAGGCAGTGACGGATTTTCCACAACCGGTTTCACCTACTATACCTAGCACCTCCCCCTTGTGTAGGACGAAGGTTACGTCTTCTAGTGCCTTGACGACCCCATCATAAATAAAGAACTGAGTCTTAAGGTCCTTAACGATTAATGCTTCCTCCATCTCGTTCACCTCCTCAGCCTAGGATCTAGAACATCCCGAAGTCCGTCTCCGAAAAGGTTGAGCGCAAGTACAAAGATCAGAATTGCTAGCCCCGGTATCGTTACCGTCCACGGATAGTGATACATTGCCGCCCCGGCGGCCCCGTAATTGGTTGCCTGAGATATGATGTTGCCCCATTCAGCAAAGCTCGGTCCGGCAAATGTGAATCCCAGGTAAAAGAGTGCAGCGAGCGTTAGTATGACATTTCCATAATCCAGTGAAATCTGCACAAAGATTGGATAGATCGAATTGGGAATGATGTGTTTTATCACCGTTCTTAAGGAAGAAGAACCCGCAGCAACAGAAGCTTCCACATATTTTTGTTCTCTCACAGTCAGAACCTGCCCCCTTACGATTCTGGTGTAAGTTGGCCACCATATGATGATGAGCGCTTCTATCATCACGCTCTCGTATCTTCCCAATACCGTTAGTAAAGCCAGTGCCAGCACTATCGTGGGCAGTGAGAGGAAGACGTCGGTTGCCCTCATTATGATCTCTCCAATTACACCTCCCTTGTAGCCGGCCACACTTCCCAAAACCGTTCCTATCGCTGCACCGCTAAAAACTACCACGGAAGCGAGCTCAATGTCGACTCTTGCCCCCTTAACTACCCCCTCAAATATGCTGTACCCTCCGAACGTAGTGCCAAATGGAAAAGCAGCATACTTGAATGGTGGGATAGGGTTGAAAATTATACCCACGCCGTGCCATAGGGGATACTGTTTCATCACTATGGGGTTGCCTCCTACCAACTCGGGTCCGATAAGTGCAACGATGACGTAGAAAATGACAATGGCCAGACCTAGAGTCGCGAGTGGACTTCTTGTAAGGAAATAGAAACTTCTTCTCGTTGACTCTAGACGTTTTCTCAGGGCCCTCGAGAATGATGATCCTGCTGTTTCCGTGCTCATTCGAGTCTCACCCTCGGATCAAGGTACGAATAAAATAAGTCGACGACGAGATTTGCTGAGACAACAATGAGAGTGAAAACAAATGTTGTTGCCATAACGGAGACCATGTCGTTGTTGTATGCCGCTACGTACAGCCACCTTCCCATTCCAGGCCACCCAAAGACAGTTTCTGTGACTACCACACCAGCGAGAAGGCCTGCGAAGATAAGCCCCATTACAGTCGTTGTCGAACCAAGTGCATTTCGTCTTGCGTGTTTCTTTATTACAAATTGTTCGGGGACTCCCTTCGATCTGGCAGTCCTTATGTAATCCTGCCCAAGGTTTTCCAGCATACTAGATCTCATGAACCTGATAACCACCCCAATAACTGAGAGAGCGACTACTAAGGAAGGCCAAAAGAGATACCAGAGTGCGTTGAAAAAGGCAGGCAGATCTCCATAATATAGTGTATCTATCAAGAGGAATCCCGTGGGCTGAGACAGGCCACCCGTAGCAGACACAAACGGTTCTAAATTCCCTTGTTGATTAAAGGCGAATTTGGACCAGTCGAGTTGTCCAGTACCTAACAGGTTAAAGTAGTGTGGTATAGGACTTGTTGGAGCCAGCAACATAAGTACCAAGAGTCCTAACCAGAAAATTGGTATAGATACGGCTGTCATCGCTCCAAGTCTGGTTATATGGTCTACCACCCTGTCTTTTTTAACTGCGCTAAGGACTCCAAGAGGGATACCCAAAACCATAATAAGAAAAGTGGCGAAAAGAGCGAGTTCTGCCGTAGGGGGAAACCTCATCATAAATTCTGTGACAACTGGGGTACCGGGATCTAGATCACCGGGGGATACAAAACCCCAGTGACCTGTAAACAAAGCACCCAAATAGTACAAGTATTGTGTGTAAATGGGACCGTATAAATGCAGTTCCTGCTCGACTTGAATGAATCTTGCGTGCGTGTGTATCTTGCCTTCGTACTCGACGATTAGTAGGTACTCGTTTAAGTGCGAAAGGTAGAATGTTATAAGCGTGACCCCGATTATTACTGGGATCAGTAAGAGAAGCCGCCTGATAATGTAAACGTAGAGCTTCAAACTTCTTCCACTCCTTTCCAAAGATTGAAAAGAGCTTATTATATTTTCTTAGCAAAATTGGAGGATGAGAAAAATTCGCATTCCCGAAAAATTCGATATCGCTGACGCATGCCTACCATGCTTTGAAGAATAGAGGATCTTCGTACAGTAAATTGCAACAAATGGCTCTATGCTACCACTAGGGCGAAAAG
>JACWAC010000031.1 GCA_014874235.1 Thermoplasmatales archaeon | reverse complement strand
AGGGGGGAGACTCTATTGAAGATTTAGCAGAAAGACAGTACTAGTTGAACCACAACTCAAGCAACCGATAACATTCTATCAAAATCAACTGGATAATAGAAGTCCTCTCTAGATATTCTATTTATTGCTTTTGATGCTGTTACGATTCTGCCAAAAATAGTCTTTCTCTCATTTCCTAGACCTTAAGGCAGAATTCAATTATAATAGGCGAAATTTATTCTTGATCTAAGAGAAAAACTGAGATCGTTTGGAATGAAGGGGAAGCTGGGCACGGCACATGGGGAATTGGACCTAGTCTCGCATTATTTTCAATTCCAGCTGCTCTGTTGCTGGGGTTTCTAAACACAGAATACCTAAACAAACTGGTCTCACCATCCTCAATTATTCTTTCCATCATTGACCAGCTGTTGATAGCAATTGGAACTGTTTTCGTTGCTGTATCTGTCTACCAAGTTCGGAGAGGAATTAGTGCAGGAAAGTTGGTAACGGATGGCCTTTATGCCTATTTCAGACACCCTCTCTATGCAGGATGGATTTTGTTCATTGTACCGGGAATCGTTCTGCTATCTGGACTTGTCCTCATGATCCTTCTGCCCTTCCTTATGTACGCATTTTTCAGGGTATCAATCAGAAAGGAAGAAGATGAGCTTGAGAGACCCTTTGAAGAAGAATACCTTAGTTACAAGAGGAGAGTAAACTCCATAGTTCCTAGACTGCGAAAGTGATCGATAAGCTGGCCTATGTGAGTCTTGAGTAATCTCTGGTGTTCAACTCACTCAATAGTCAACTCTTTAAGACCCGAGTTTGGATTCAACTCTCTCTTCAAAACTATCTCTTCTAGCCTGAGAATTTGCACTTCCATGAGCGGGTCCGCGATACCAGAAAAAAAGTGTCCTCCCTTTACGGTGTGATCTTTGAGTGCAACCGAAACGTGGATGTGGAGCCTGGGATCGTTTGTAGAAACACTGCCGTGGAATGATACAACCTCTCCCGGCATAGGAAGCTTGACCTTCTCATACTCCTTCCCATTGAAGTAACCTATCTCCAGGTCTCGTATCATTCCGATTCCGAATTCCACAAGCCCAGAAAAGATGCCGTAGTCTTCAAGCGCTTCGATTATTGATTCTCCAACATCCTCTCCCTTTTCTAGCTTGACTACGATGTAATTTTTTTCTATGTCAGAGATCATGATTCTTTAACCTGAACGCGTATATATATGGTTTCCCGTGGCTCGTAGAATTGTATCCGCACACCTCGCACTTATAACCGATAATTTTTCTCTTACCCTCGAGGTTGAGCCCCCTTATGGATGAGAGTTTGGAACTGCATACAGGGCACTTGCTCAGTGCGTTGAACTTCTTCTTGGAGTATTTCACAGAGACTTCGATCTCCGGAATCTCGTAGATTATCTTCCTGAACCTTTTTGGAGAGGCACCAATCTTCCTGTTCTTAAGAAAATTGATGAACTTAATTTCTCCAACTATCTCTCCGTTCTTCCTAAGGATGTTCAGAACATTGAATATGAGTTCGGCATCGCTAGGTCGTTTTACCACTGTATATGCACTCTTTCTTCAAATAAATCATTTGTCATTTTGATATCGATACGCAGAATCCATTGCCACAGTTAACGTTCCTTCCTTGTATGGAGTAAGATTTTGTCGCAATCACATCATTCGTGCTTATGCTTCTTCCATCAAACTCGATCTTCTCTCTCTCCAAAAGAGACGGATTTTCCTTTATGTTCTTCAGAAAAGCATCGGCTTTTTCCCTCAGAGTTGAGTACAATTCTGGTATAAGTTTTAGGGACAGTATTTTTTCATCTATTGCTCCTTTTTCGTACGAAAGGGTTCCGGACCTTATCGTTCCTCTGACGTCATCCTCATCTAGCTTGATATCTGAAGAAGCGAAGATAGACGCACTGCTGATATCGTCCGATAGCGAGATTTTTTCCTTCACCTTCAGGTCCCTCATCATTGCGATCGCCTCTACCGTAGTTTCTCCCAAAATTGCATCCCTATCATTGAAAGAGATCTTACCAGGAAATTCAAGCTCGAAAACACTTCTTTTCCCCTCATTCACCCTGAAAAGCCGTTGATATGAATCCTCCGAGATGAACGGGAAGATAGGTGAAATCATCGTAATGCTCGAAAGCAGTACGCGATAGATCGTTTCATAGGTCTTGAAGCCCTTTATTCTGTGCTTTACTATTTCCACATAGTTGTCCGCGAGATCGTGCCAGACGAATGATTCTGCAACTCTTATCGCACGATCAAATTCGAAGTTGTTCATGGCTTCCCCGACCTGTTCGATTGCACCGTTCATCTGTCTGAGTATCCAGTGGTCGACAGGTCTCAGCCCGTCATTTTCAGTTTGCTTACCCTTGTAGAATTCAAGGAAGCTTACGAGGTTGAAAATCTTGTTCATCAACCTCTGTCCCCTCACCAGGTCCCTCTCCCTGAAGGCAGTATCTTCTCCGAGTGAACATGACGCGGTGAAATATCTGAATGCATCTGCCCCATACTTTTCGAGGAGGATCTTTGGATCAACCACATTCCCCCAGGAAGCGTGCATTGGTCTTCCGTCCGGTGCCATAATGTTTCCATCAATCATTATTTCCTTCCAGGGATTCTCCCCCGTCAGAAGGTTACCCCTCAGCAGGCTGTAGTATGCCCAAGTCCTGATGATGTCCTGCCCCTGTGGCCTGAGAGACATAGGATAGAGTTTCTTAAACAGCTTTTCGTCGCGCAAGTAGAAGGTGTTGAAGAGAGAGGAAATGGAGGAATCCATCCACGTGTCGAACACTTCCTCGGACCCCTGAAGAGGGAGATGGCATGTAGGGCAATTTTTTGCTGGCGGAGGGTCTATAAGAGGGTCAACGTAACACTGTTCTTCCTTCGCAACAACTTGGTGCCCGTTCTTGCACTCCCATACCGGTATGGGAGTCGCAAAGTATCTCTGTCTTGAGACTACCCAGTCCCACGAGAGTGAGTCTACCCAGTCATCAAGTCTCTTCTTCATGAACAGTGGATGCCAACCGAGTTTTTCTGACCACTTCTTCAGATCTTCCTTGAAATCGATGGATTTAATGAACCACTGTCCCTTCTGGAGAAATTCAAGTGGGGTACCACAGCGCCAGCAAGTCCCAACGTTCTGCTTGATCTGAGTGTTTGAAATGAAATCTCCTGAAATTTTCAAATCTTCTATTATCTCCTTCTTCGCTTCCTTCACCTGAAGTCCGGAATACTTGCCTGCTACCTCCGTAAGTCGTCCCCGTTCGTCTATGCTCTTGAGGAACGGCAAGGAGTGTTTGTATATCATTTTCAAGTCTGCCTTGTCACCCACGGAGCAGATCATCTCTGCTCCGGTTCCGAAGTCCATCAGGACGTCCTCGTCTGTTATGATGGAAACCTTCTTGTCAAAGATGGGTAGTTTAACGGTCTTCCCTACAAGATGACTTTGACGCTGGTCCTTCGGGTTCACAGCTATTGCCACACAGGCTGGGATAAGTTCTGGTCTTGTTGTGGAGATAACGATTTCGAATCCATCTCCCTTGAACCTGATATTATTGAGGGAAACCTCCCTTTCTTCATAAACAATCTCCGATTCCGCGATAGCTGTTTCGCATCGTGGACACCAATTTACCGGATGCTTCCCCTTGTAAGCCAGTCCCTTCTCGTACAACCGGATGAAAGAGATCTGAGTGTACTTTCTGTACATCTCTGAATCTGTCTTGAAATATAGGGAGGGATCTGCGGAGATGCCGAGGGAATGAAACTGACCGATCATCGCATTTATGTTTGACTCCGCAAACTCCTCGCAGAGCTTGACGAATTTCTGTCTGTCGTAGTCCCTCATCTTGATTCCATACTTCTTCTCCACGTTGACCTCTATCGGCATCCCATTGACATCAAAACAGAGTGGGAAGAACACCTCTTCTCCCCTGATCTTATGGTACTTTGCTACCATGTCTATGTGGGAGTAGTGGAAAGCGTGTCCGATATGCATCTTCCCAGAGGCATACCTGGGAGGGGTGTCAATGCTGTATGTTGTTTTGTCGGAGTTGAAATTGTACTGGAATACCCTCTCTTCGTTCCAGAACGCACTCCACTTTCTTTCGCTCTCTTTGAAGTCGTACGGCATTTAGTGCAGATAGCCTTGGATTAAAAAAAAGTTCCTGTATCCTCATTCACTTCGCAGTTTGAAGATTTAGGCCTCCATCAGAGTCCGGTGGTTGAGCCATAAAACTGCATTCTTGCAGCCACTGGAATCCCGAAATTTGAACCGAGCCTGGAAGAAATGGATGGTTGCCGTACGGATTATGAGTCAGCTTCCCCTGCTCTTCATCTCTTTCCTTGCCGCCTTGCGCTCAGTTCTTCTTGAATGCCTTGAATAGCTTTGCCAGCGATTCAACCGCCCTTGTCGAATACTCCTCTATTCTTGCTACCGCCTGATCGTGCTCTGCCCCTGGACCTATTATCCCTATGGTAACCGGTTTCTCGTAGTCGTTTGATAAGTCAACTATTTTCCTAACGGATTGATTTATAACTAGATCGTCGTGTTTTGTTTCGCCTTTTATTACTGCCCCCAACAACGCAACTCCGTCGATATTCCTTTTCTTCAGGAGCATTTTGACCGCTAGGGGCATATCAAACACACCGGGAACCCTTATCGATTCGTGCTCAAACCCAAGGAGTTCAGATTGTTCTTCTGCCTTCTTCTGCATAAGGGATGTTATATCGTAATTAAAGTCAGAAATCACCAGTCCTATTCTCGCCATATTAATCCTCACTCAGGATTTGTCCTGCATTATTATATCCTTGCCTCAGTCCCTTTCCCGCCATTGATGAAAGAGAATTACCGCCATCCCTCACAAGCTTCACCAGGTTTGCTGCGTGCTTTGTCGCCCTGTCCTTTGCAAGGGAGAACAACTGCAGTTCTTCTACCTCATCCTCGTGCACAGTTACGTCCATTATGTGCTTCTTGGAAAGCAGTTGCGCTTGTATCAGTCCTATGCTAGTTGCAAGGTAACTGTACTTGTCCAGCTTTGTCTTTCCGACCCAGCCAAGTGTAATAACTCCCTCGCATCCTTGCTCGAAGAGCTTTGTTGCTCCCATTGGCATATCCTTTATGCCTGGGACCGTGTACCTTGCGATTTCTCCATCCGGATCTTCTTTTCTGATCGTTTCGTATGCATACTTACCCATATCTACCCGTGAAAATGTGGTGTCTACTATTCCGTATTTCGTCATTGCTCTCACCTATTGATTATGTCTTTACCTTCCAAAAATATCAGATTATTCCTGGATGCGTATTCTTCTGCCCTTGCCCTCTTGAGGCTTCTTCCGTCACCCAGCATTTCTGCAATCACCATGCTGCGAGGAAGACCCACAAGTTCAGCGATGTGCGCAACAAGTTCCGTGTGTCCCTTCCTTTGAGTCAGATCTCTTGAGGCAAGAACCGGAACGTGTCCCGGCGCATAGAAATTCTTCTGGAAATATTCCACCTTGTTCTCTATGTGGTCAGTCAGGAGGTTGTGTAGCTCATGGATCGTGTTTGCTCTGTCTAAGTCAGATATTCCGGTAGATACGGATACGTGATTCACCCACATCGTGAAAGATGGATAATCCCCATATGACGGCTTTTTTATGAGATTTTGATAGATCGGATGTGACTTCCACTCATCGGTAAGGAAGTTCAGGCCTATGTTGCCCGCTTCTTCTCGTCCAGTGACATAACATATTAGCCCTCCAGCGTCCTTTCTCAGCTGGTTCACTGACTTCCAAGTCACAGCACCAGCATAGAACACCATGTCTGCTTCCTCTTCCCTACCATCGAAGTCATAAACTATCAAGGGGGTTCCATTCAAAAGCCCCTTTTTTATATTCAAAAGTAATACTCCACTTAGATCGGACATAATCTGTGAGTTAAGGAGCATATTTTAACATTTCCTATTTTATTGGATTTACTCAAAAATTAGTAAATGAATAGCAGGAATATCAACAAAGATGCCAGGTACAGTATGAAAACGTACACAGCATTTCTGAATTTGTAACTGACCAAACCCAAGACTATGGAGAATGACGAAGTCAGCAATATTGCTATGATTCCGTTGAAAGTTATCACCCACTGACTCGCCAGAATTCCGAGGGCAGGGAAAAAAGTGGCAAAATACATCTCTTCCCCCGCCATCGCACCGATGGCGAGGCTGGTTTTCCCCCTTGAGGCCCATATCACTGCGTTCATGGTCTCAGGAACTATCGTGCCTATAGGGACAAGCAGAATCGTGATGAGCTCCTGATTGATCCCGGTTTGAATTGAGAGGTTGTTGATTCCTCTGACTATCGCTGTTGAACCCCCTAAGAGGAGGCCCAGACCGACAACTATCAACAGCGCCAACAACGCTAGACTATCTATCTTGAAATTGGTCGCCTCTTCTTCGAAAGACTCCTTACCTCCAATGAATCTGAAGAATACTACGTAGAGGAAAACTAGAAGTATTGCCACCGATATTTTTGCGTAGAGAAAGTTGAAGAAGAAAGGGATCAGCATCAAGGGAAACACAAGACCCACGTATATCAAAGTCTTCGACAAGACCGGGTCGATGCCTTCAATCTTTCCCTTTCTTGCCAGGAGCAAGGTCAAAGCAACTATCGGGAAACCCAGCGCCGAAACCATGAAAGGTTCTCCAATTATGGTACCTGCTGCAATCTCCGAGCCGGACTTATTCCCCACAAGGAGGAGAGCGAGTAGTATTATAACGAGTTCTGGCAAGGCTGTGAAGATTGGACTTATCACGGCACCCGTAAATCTTTCACTGTATTTTCCCCTCTTTCCTATCTCCTCAATGCTGACAGTTAGAATGAAGGAGGAGACTACGAGCATCAAGATTCCTGCAATGACCTCCGAAACAGAAAGGATCGATGCCGACACCATCTCCTCATAGTTTCACCGTTAAAAACATAGACCTTTCTAATGGTCTTGTCATACTATTCCGAATCCGACGTTGTTAATATGCACAAGATCGTGAAACTGTCGTCCTGCATTTGCTTGAAGGGGGGAGTTCCTTTTTTTATAATTGGAAGATTCGGCTAAGTTTTATAGCATCTGCTGATGACTCATAAAGAGAATGAAGGCCATCATAACTGCTGCAGGACTTGGAAAGAGGTCCGGTCTTAACGGGCTGATCAGAAAAGAACTCCTTAGCGTATATGATTACAGGAACGATTCGCTGATACTGAGGCCCATCATTGATGTTCTAATCACCAAACTCATTATAATGGGTATAAACGAAATTGCAGTGGTCTTGGACCCTTCAGATGCACTCTCACGGGACTATCTGACGAGAATTTTCCCCGCAGTAAAGTTGTATTTCCAGAATGAAAAGAATGGTTTTGGAGATGCAGTCCTGGCAGCGAGGGAGTTCATAAATGACGAAGGTTTCCTCGTGGCAGCCGGAGACGGGATGGTACTCGACCTCGAGTCTCTAGGAGAGGAGCTGAGGGAGGCGGAAAGAGAGAGAATGTGGAAGCTTTTCGTTATGAGGGTTGAAGATCCAAAACGGTACGGAGTTGCCGTTCTTCTAAATGAAGGTAGCCTTCGTCTGGTTACAGAAGTCGTTGAAAAACCAGCACATCCACATTCCAATTACGCACTTTGCGCACTGTACTACCTTCCCCCTCAGATATTCAATTTCATTTCCTATAAAGATGGGCAGGCGGAACTGACGAGTGCGATTTCTGATGCGATCAAATCCGGAATAAGATTCTGCGCCGTTGAAGTCCCTAGAGAATCCTGGGTGAGCGTAGGTCTTGCGAAAGACTATCGACTCGTCCTGGAAGCTACATACCGTCATGCTATGGAGAATTCTGATCCAGAGACTGTTTCAAAGTCCTGAACTCTTCCTCCAATAGGTCCTGGGCATTATGACACTCTTCAGTTCTTTGCATTTCTCCTCGTACTCAAGAAGGTCCTCGATTATCTTTTTGATATCCTTCTTGAGTTCCCCAGATGGCTTGTAGCCAAGCTCATACAGCTTCTTGTGATCTGGATTGTAGTAGTGATCCTCTGCCTCCACCCTCGGATTTTCGACGTGCTTGATCCGTGCATCCTTCCCAGTAAGCTCCCTAAACACTTCACGGACTGTGTCTGCAAGGTAGTTCACAGAATAGTACTGGTCAAACTGGTTTAGCACCCTGTACTCGCCATCCTTTGGAGGTTTCTCAAGCGCTATGGTCAAACAGCTTATGCTGTCCTCCAATGAAAGGAATCCCCTCTTCTGTTCTCCCTTTCCATAGGGAGTTATTGGAAGACCGACAACCGCCTGGGCAGCAAACCTGTTCAGTGCGGTCCCCCACACCTCATCTATGTCAAACCTGGTGAAGAGACGAGATTTCTCTATCTCCTTTATTTCAGTCCCGTATACCACGCCCTGCATTACATCAGTTATCTTCAGTTTCCACAACCTGTTCGCGAACATGAGGTTGTTTGAGTCATGCACCTTCGTCCAGTGGTACCAGGAACCTGCGCTCCTGGGGAATGGGAGCGTGTCTTTCCTTCCCCTGAATTCTATGTCAAAGAACCCCTCAGTGATGTCTATGTTGGGAGTGCCATACTCTCCCATCGTGCCTAACTTGATTATGTGAACGTTTGGATTAACGTCCTTTGCGGCATACACAAGATTGATCGTGCTCACGAGGTTGGTGACCATAGTCTCGTTCGCCTGCTTCAGTCCTATCATCGAGTATGGTGCGGACCTCTGCTCCGCAAGGTGGTAAACTACGTCCGGCTTTGCCTCCTTGAAAACGCTGTACAGGAACTCGGGGTCGGCAACGTTACCCCTGAAGAATTTAATTCCTCTCCCGTAGAAGCCCCGGAATAGCTGAAGTCTCCTCCCAATTGATGGAACAGGTAGCACAGAGTCAGAACCGACTTCCTTCACTCTCCTTCTCGTGAAGAAATTGTCTACCCCATATAGATCGAGACCCCTGGTCGCAAGCCTCTGGGCAAGAGCCCAGCCGATGTAACCGTCCACCCCCAGAATCAGAACTCTCATGCAAGAAGAAATCCTTTTGAGCAATTTTAATATTGGCGTTTCCCAACACCATTATTAGTATCTATTTCCTTTCTGGTTGTCCGCGATGAAAAAAATCTCCGTGATTTCCCCGTATCGGATAAGCTTCAGTGGAGGTGGGACAGACGTTTCACCCTTTCCTGAAATGTACGGGGGATGCGTTATCAATACCACCATCGACAAGGGCATCAGGCTTAATTACGTAGATGACGGCCAGCCCCTGGAGATATCCTCCAGGGATCTACTGAAGAGCTGGAGCTTTTCGAAGCGAATTCACAACAGTTTCCTGGAGGGAATCGCGACTCTCTTCAGGGATAGCGGAATTGAGAAGGGCAGGCTGAGCATATCTGGAGACGTCCCTCCCGGAACGGGACTGGGGACGTCGAGCGCACTCGTTCTAGGTTTGCTCCAGATCACGAAGATATTGAACGGGGAGCAGGTAACAAAAGCAGATCTTGCCAAGGAGACTTACGATGTGGAGAGGGATTTCTTTGGGGTAACCCTTGGAAAACAGGACCCGTATGCAATTTCATTCGGAGGTATGAAGTATGTGGAATTCTCCGGTGATAACTACAGGATGGAACAGTTCGATTACGATTCCCCCTTTGTTAAGCAGCTTGAGAGTTCCACTCTCATGGTCTATACGGGTTCCTCTCACAACAGCTCGGATGAACTGCAGGAAGAGATCAGCAAGATGAAAGAGGGATCCGAAGAACTCATAGGTAGGCTCTTAGAAATTAAGAAAAACACGGAAGAAGCAAGGGAATCGGTAAAGGAAAATGACTTCGAGAGATTTGTAAAGCTTGTCGATAGTGGTTGGGGACTAAAGAAGGGTCTGGGAAAGAACATCACTAATAGCAGGGTGGACGACCTCATCAAAAGCGCTAAGGAAAACGGAGCAAGCGCTGCAAGACTGATGGGCGGGGGATCGGCGGGATTCATATTGATAATCGGGGACCGGAAGAATCTATGGGCACTACAAAAAAAGATGATGGAATTTTCGGAATTCGTCACCCGCGTTTCGTTTGATCCAGTTGGAGCAAGATCTGTGACTTTCTGATAGGCTTCGGCGTTGTCCTGGTTATAAACTGGACGGAAGTGAATGCTCTCAAAAATCTGAGATCTTCTTTCAGGAAGTCTATCTCGTCAACCAAGAAGATTGCTTCCAGCACGTCAGGAAACCGTAGATGGAGGTGAAGAAGATTATCAGGAGTGCAATGCCTCCGAATGCAAGAGTCCTCAGTCTTTCCCCCCTGACATTGGTCACGACCGCAGATCCGAAGATCAGGGGCCCCGGGATGCTCAGGGCAGTGAGTAACGGGTGAATAAACGCCCTGGACTTTGTCAGGATCGTTAGAGTCATAATTGAATCCACCAGGGTATCGAGACCATTTCCTGCAATCGTGGCAAATATGTGTATATCGAAATAAAACCTCACCAACCCAAGTCCCAGCGTCAGAATTGGAAGAAGGAAAGTGCTCATCGCCTCAAAGGTGTAGAATGCCCCTGCCTTAACCGCCGTTCCATCCACCAGATTCTTCAGAAAGTAATAGTATGAACTCCTGGCCCATCTGATGCTCTGCTTGGTGAACTGCTTGAAACTTTCGGGAGGCTCAGTTTCGACTGTCAGATCGAAACATTTCGTCGCCTTGTACCCTTGTTTTATGATGTGAGACGTCAGTTGCTGGTCATCTCCCATCATTGCAACTTTCCCAGCAACCGTGTGATTCCTGAACTTATCGGACAGCAGGAGAGGCTTCACAAGAGATGTCCTATACATCGCGCACTTCCCGTCAATGACCATGACGCTCCCCCCTTTGGCCGACATTGCTTTCAGTATGACTTCCCTTGTCCTTTCGAGGAATTCTGCGCTGTAGGACGATCCGCTATCGCTCTTCCTTATAGCAACGTTTGCACCGACTCCACCAACATCATCCTTGAAGTGAGCCAGCATTCTCTTGACTGTCCCCTCAGGAATGGTGGTGTCGCTGTCTACGAATAGTACGAACTCGCTGTCGACGTACTTCATCCCCTCAGATATAGCGATCCTCTTTCCTCTTCTTTCCTTCAGTTGAACAAAGAATCCTCCGCTCTTCTCCACGATCGACCTGTAGGGCTCGTTGCTTGAATCGCCCACGACAACAAACTTGGTACGTTCTAGTCGTACGTTTTCTATGACCTTTTGAAAAACGTCCACTTTTTCTTCGTATACCGGAATGAGAACGGTGACGTCTCCTGTATGTGACTTTTCGTCTACCACCGGATTAGACCTGTGCTTCATCAGGTAATAGGCATTTACGGAGTAGTAGAGAAAATAGATTAGAGTAGTGAAGACAGAGATAAGTAAGATATCGCGGTAGATAGGTAGCACAGACGGCTGTATCACCTAAAGCTAAATAAAGCTTCTTTTAAATATTGTTAGGAGACTGAGGGAAGCAGTAAATCTACTATGCTTTAGCGTGGAGATACGCGGACTTCCCTCAGGTAAACGTTGATACATTCATTATTCGTTTAGTGACAGAGGGATGG
>JACWAC010000144.1 GCA_014874235.1 Thermoplasmatales archaeon | reverse complement strand
CAATACTTAACTCTTCTTCGAAACAGACTTCTGCAGATTCTTTTCGAGTCTATCCGGCAAATAACTTTTCAAAAGAATAAATTGAATAGGGTGGATGTCTGAATTAACAGTAGAATAGGCAGGAAAAGATGAACTTATTCCGGGACTAGCGATTTCAAGGAACAACTGACATTTGTCTAATATCCCGGTTTTTTGAGTCTCTAAAGTCACAACTGATTTCCAACCTTTCCCAATACCCTCTTAGGTAGGGCAGGACCTGTGAATCGTAAATTTATCTCATACTCTTTCAAGGGCACTCGAAATATCTTCAATAAGATCTTCTGGATCCTCTATCCCTACGGATAGGCGTATGAGATCGTCAGTAACTCCGTATTTCTCTCTTATCTCTTTTGGAACTCCTGCATGGGTCATCAGAGATGGAACTTCCATTAGCGATTCCACTCCTCCAAGGCTTTCTGCAAGGGATATGTAATTCAGGTTTCCTGCAAATCTCTTGACTCCTTCAATATCCGCATCAAGCTTGAAAGAAATCATTCCCCCATATCCCTTCATCTGTCTGCTTGCGACATCATGGTTTTCGTGTTCTACTAGGCCTGGATAGTAGACCTTTTTGACCTTGTGGCTTCCCTTGAGAAGTGAGACCACTTTTTCCGCATTACTTTCATGTTCCCTCATCCTCACCGAAAGTGTTTTCAATCCGCGCATCACAAGGTAACTATCGAAGGGAGACATGACTGCACCGATTGCATTCTGGTTGAACTTAAGTTTTTCATACAGTTCATCGTTGTTAGCTATGAGAGCCCCTCCCAGTGAGTCGCTGTGGCCGTTTATGTACTTGGTAGTGCTATGAACCACAATATCAGCGCCTAAATCCAGCGGGTTCTGAAAATAGGGGGTTGCAAATGTGTTATCAACCGCGGTCAGTAGTCCATGTTCCCTGGAGATTTTCGATATTCCCTTTATGTCAATTATTCTGAGGAGAGGATTGGAGGGCGTTTCAAGATATATGAGCCTGGTGTTGCCTGGAATACCTTCCAGCGACGAACTCTTAGTGAGATCGCGAAGCTCATAAGATATACCTACGTTTGAAAGCACCTTTCGAAGCAATCTCTCTGTACCTCCATAAAGGTCGTCGGATGCTATTATATGATCCCCCTGGCGGAAGAGCGATAGAAACATATTTGTTTCCGCAGCAAGTCCTGAAGAAAACATCAATCCATACTTCCCATTCTCTATCGAAGCAATCTTCCTTTCCAGCGCGTCCCTCGTAGGGTTTCCGCTTCTGGTGTACTCATAGCCTTTCGTTGGATGCAGGGGATCTTTCCTGGCGAATGTGGTGGAAAGATGGATTGTTGAGACCACATCCCCATACCCACTTTCAGTATCAGGCTCCTCTCCAACATGAATTGATTTAGTCGAAATTCTCATTGTTACCACTACAGGAACCCATTATTCTTCATCCATTTATCGCTGAATATTTTGCTGAGATATCTGTAACCAGAATCAGGGAATACCACAACTATGTTTTTACCTTCTAAATTTTCCGACATCTTGAGAGCGGCAACCATAGCAGCCCCGGATGAACCCCCCGCAAATATCCCCTCTTCCCTGGCAAGTCTCCTTGTCATGAGGAAACTCTCTTTGTCGTTTACCTGCACAATTTCATCTATAACGGAGAAGTCAACCGCCTTAACAAGATAATCTTCCCCTATACCCTCCACCTTGTATACGTGAGGCTCTGGAAGTTTACCCGTCTTGAAGTACTCGTAGAATATGGAGCCTTCAGGGTCGACCCCTATAACCTTCATGGTTGGTTTCTTCTCCTTGAGATATCTCCCAATCCCAGATATCGTTCCACCAGTCCCTATGCCAGCAACCAGAATGTCTATCTTGCCATCCATCTGGTCCCATATCTCTGGGCCCGTGGAAACGTAGTGTGCTTCTATATTATCCGGGTTGTTGTACTGATCGGGGTAATATGCCCCTCTCTCCATAGATATTCTCTTTGCGAGACTATAGTAGCTTTCTGGTGAGTCGTAAGGCACATCAGTCTTAGTCACCAACACCTCGGAACCGTATGCCTTCATCAGGTTTACCTTCTCATCACTCATCTTGTCTGGAATGGTTATCAGGCAAGAATATCCCTTTACTGCGGATATCATTGCAAGCGAGGAACCGGTGTTGCCCGATGAATTCTCTACGAGACTATGCTTGAGAAGTCCTGATTTCTCAGCCTTTTCCAGAATGTGCTTGGCCATCCTATCCTTAACACTCCCGCTCGGATTGAAGAATTCCAGTTTTCCATATATGTTGTTCTTCCTACTTCCAATACTGTTAATTTTTACCATTGGAGTGTTCCCAATAGTCTCTATGATGTTCGAATAAACTTTCATCTTACTTCCCTCTCAATTATGAAAAAGGACTTCAATATATTTTGCTAATATGATTGGTTGTCAGCCTTGAGTTGAATTTGTTTGTTTTACGGGAATGAAGTGTGAAATGCAACGTCATATACGGTAACCTTCACGGAAACAGGTTTACCCGCAGCTATGGTCTGGAGCGTAATCAACAATGGAGTGACGGAATCATCCAACTCTTCTTCCATAACTTATTCACTATCCAACAGTGGAATTCGCACAGCATGGGCTGATTTGCTGCAACCGAGCTCTTCAGGCAGGGAGCGGAATTCAGGAGAGTGCAATTCCACCTCGGACACAGGGAGCCTAAGTCTACCATGGCCTACGTGAAACTCTCCGAAGAGGTCGAGGCCAGAAACAATGCCAGACTGCTTTGGCCGTTCTTCAAGAAGGTGTTGAAAGGCAAGGTGAAATAACATGGAAACAAGAAATAATCGAACCGAATGGAACGCGGGGAGGGGGAAT
>JACWAC010000030.1 GCA_014874235.1 Thermoplasmatales archaeon | reverse complement strand
CTTGAACCTCCCCCATGCATCCTCACTGTTCTCCATCTCATAGTTTTCCTTTACTTATCCATCCTCTTCCATCTCTGTTATATTTACCACTCTAACTCCGCATTTTTTTAGGTAATAAGATCGCCTTAAGTGCTGGATATCGAGTATATTACCAGTTCTGGTCATAATAGAATTTTTATATATGTATTCCCTATTATCCCATAATTATGGAAAAGTGGATCAGGGACCTGATTGACAGGGAGAAGGCTGCGAGAGGCGTTCCCCTGGAAGTGAAACCAATCGGTAACAATCACTATCTCTACCAGGTCACATCCATCTACGATAAGGCAACAAGGAAGAGGAGGAAGGTATCAAAGTACATAGGGAGGGTAGACGAGAACGGAGTGGTCATAAAGAACAGTAGGAGCATATTCGAGTATGGAAATTCAAGGCTCCTCTGCCTGCTTGCAGATGATATTGAACCTCTCCTCAGGAGATGCTTCCCCGATCACTACGGTGAGATCATCGCGATCTCCATGATAAGGAACATAGCTCCGACGCCGATCCGCCTGATGAAATCGAGATGGGAGAAGCTCTACTCTTCGCAGGAGATGGATGCCGATCTATCGCCCAATGCAATCTCATCCATGCTGAAACTCATCGGTTCAGATCAGGAAGCACAGAGAACTTTCTTCTCCGGAGTCATGCAGGGGTCCAGATACCTCATTTTCGACATGTCCTCCATATTCTCAAGATCGGAGAACATAAGGATTGCAGAGAGGGGATACAATCCAAGGCACATTCACATAAAACAGATATCAATGGTCATGCTGTTCTCGCACAGCATGAGGAAGCCCGTTCTTTTGAAGCCCGTGCCTGGTTCCCTGAGAGACCCTAAGGCATTTGCTGCAGTGGCAAAGGACTATTCGCTGAAGAACTGTGTGATCATAGCCGACCGCGGGTCTTCTCCCAGCACATTCAGGAAGATCAGGGGCATGGGTTTCATCGTTCCTCTGAGATCGGATTCAAAGGTGATCGATTACCATCTCGGCATAGAGAGGAGCTTCTCATATAACGGCAGAGGCATAAACGCTTCGAGTAAGAGGATCGGAAAGGAGATACTGTATGTGTTCGAGGATACCATGCTGAGGTACGAGCAGGAATCCAACTTTATCGCGCTCATCGGGGAGGGAAAGAGGAGACAGCAGGACCTCACTGCAATGAGACCGGAATTCGGAAAGATACCCGTACTCTCAAACATGTATCTTGAACCCGAAGAGGCATACAGGATGTGGAAGACGAGGGAGGAGATAGAGGAGTCATTCGACATCATGAAGAACGACCTCGAAGAGGACAAGACATACCTGCAGGACGATGATGCTGTGAGAGGATACTTCTTCACCATCCTTACAGCCCTGTATCTACGTTACGGTATTCTCAACACGCTCAAGGAGAAAGGACTCAACGGAAAGATATCGGTGAGTGAGGTCCTCCTGGAGCTGTCGAAGACGTATATGATCATACGCGGATCAAGGAGAACGCTCTCCGAGATACCGAAGAAGGCAGAGAAGATGGAAGAGATAATGGGAATGAAGTTATTCCCTAAAATATTGAGGAGTTAGAGTTAAGAATTTATACATCATGTTTATCAACACCCATGGAAGAGCTGCTCGTTCACTTCGATATTTTCTCAGAAAACGCCAAATTCATCGCCAAGGTAAAGAGCGAAATGGGAGGACTGAGAGAGTTTTCGGCCAGGAATATCGACAAACTGATGGAACAGGTCATAATAGATGTGAGCGAAGAATTCGAAAACATCTAGGGCCCTCCGAATCAGCCAGTCTTCTGTGATTTTCGTGGCCGGTCAAAGTCTATGGAAAGTACTAGGTCTCGTCTTTGTGAAGGGCCCTGTATATTCTTCCCATCAGTAGAGGTTGAATTGTCAGCGACGTAAATATTATCACAAGGACCAATGCCTCAATTGCCTGACCCCAGTACTGCAGCAGGACGTTGTTTGTCATGTTCCCGATTACGAGAACCGTAGGTGCAAGAATGGCCGGAAACACCCCCCTGGTTCCCTCGAGCCCCACAAACACAAGGTCACCATATTTCATTTCCGTGTCTATTGATCCGGCAAGTATAACTGCGAGAGGCCTGACGACGAAAATCAGTATCAACGCGATCAGTACGCCTGGTATGACAAAGGTGATCAATATCGATAAATTAATCGAAGCACCAAGGAAGACGAATATCAGTATAGCAGCGAAGGTGGAGATGTTGTCCATAAACGACTTGTAGTTCTCGAATTCGGTGTCCCTAGGCATGAAATTTCCTGACAGGACTCCGAATATTGCAGCTGCCATGTAACCAGACCCACCGGCAACTACAGTGATGGAATATGCCGATAGGCCAAACAGGAGGAACATTGCGGTGTAGTACTCCTTGAAATCCTTTGGGAGCTTTATCCTCAGGAGATAGAGGAGACCGAACAGCGCTCCCGCGGTCAATACTGGATACATCCCCTGGGTGAAGAAGACGTAGAGGTAGATGTTGCTGAATGAGAAAAGGGAAGATGACTGTATTAGAGATATATTTCTAGGGAAGAAAATCAGTATCACTATTACAAGAAAAAGATAAGAAAAAGGATCGTTGAACACCGATTCAGTTATCAGCAGAGTAGAAGGAACTTCCGATACCTTCGTCTTCCTGAGGGAAGTGATGACTGATGCTGGGTCCGTTGAAGAAATGATCGCTCCCACCATGAATCCGACCCAAACGGGTGCCCTCAGCAGAAAGACCAGGATCACTCCGGTTGTTATTCCCGTAACAAACAGAACGAAGGTCAGCATCATCGAAAGGGGCTTGATTATTCTCCTCAACAGGTACCTTGGAATCTTGGCAGATTCCGCAAGTATGACTAATGCAGCCCCTATGGGACCGATATAGTTGTAAAAGAGGAGATATGCTTCACCCGGTTTTATCAGGCCCAGTAGAGGTCCGACCAGTATGCCCAGCACCAGCAGATAAGGAATGTACACAGTCCCGGTCAACCTTGCTAAGAGTGTGGCTAGGTAGCCCAGTGTGAGTGCTATCAATATGGGAGCAAGGAAACTGCTGTACACTTATGCATAATAATCGGATGATTAAAATCTTTTTTTTGAATTTAGACTTTACTCTTCCACCCTTTCGGGTACACGCCTCTGTCTATCAAAACAACTGTCGGTTTGACGTTATCTCCTTCCCTGTTTCCCATGCCAAGGAGCTCTCCCCTGGGGCTCATTATCCTGAGAGTAGTACCCTCCCCGTAGTCCTCAATGATGCCCTTCCTGAATACGCTCGCACCGTGCGCGATGGCATCAATGGCGCTTTCCTTCACAACTATCCTGGGGTAATCCTTCGTGACCTGCTCGGGGTCGATGAGCATGCTCGAAAGCAAGTTTTCATCGCCCTCTTTGTAGAGCGTGAAGGCGTCCTTGAGTTTCTGGAGGGTGAAAAGATTTGATTCGTCAAGGGGACCACTCCTGGTTCTCCTCAGTTCAACCATGTTCCCTCCCACGAGCAGCGCATCTCCCATATCCCTGCAGAGAGTCCTGATGTACACCCCCGCTTCCACCTCCGCCCTGAAGAGAACATGTCTCTCTTTCATTTCCATCAGTTTCAGCGAATAGATCGTCCTCTTCCTCAGATTCCTGGCTACCGCAGATCTCAGAGGAGGGAACTGAAATATCTCTCCGGTGAATTCCTTCAATATGTCTTCCACCTTTGGTCTGTCAACCTGCTTATGGAGAAGCATCAGGGAGACGTATTCCTTCCCTTGTTCGTGAAGAAAATCCGCCAATCTTGTCGCCTTTTCGAGTCCCACTGGAAGAACACCGGTCACGTTCGGATCGAGTGTTCCGACATGTCCTGCCTTTGATATCCCCAATATCTCCTTGACCCACGCAGAAATCTGGTGGGACGTCGGTCCCCGAGGTTTGTCTATAACAACGAAACCAAAGTTTATCCTTTCCTCAATGGTCCTTTCAGCTGGTTCTTTCCCGAAGATTGAGGCCAGAGATTATCACCTCCGCGACTTCTTCAGCACTGTCATAACTTGCATCGACCACCAGGTCATAAATCGATGTGTCCCTGTAGTCTATCCCGTAGTACTTCTTGTAACGCTCCCATTCGCTCTCCTCCCTTTCCCTCATCTGAGACAGGAGGTTGTCGCCCATCTCCTCCTTCCTGTGGATGATCGAATTCTTAATCCTCTCAAGCCTGACCTCTTCACTCGCATCTACAAATATCTTGAAAGCATCTATTCCATTCAGACGGCAGAGCCATCCCGAAAGCCTGGATTCGACTATCACATTTTCCCTGTTCCTCAGTACGTCCAGCAGGAATCCATCGAGCATCTTGTCGTATTTGCCATCCTTTTCCGCCTCTGTTCCAAGCTCTGCAAGGGAGATATTCATCTCGTTTGCCTTCTCCCTGAAAATCTTGCCACCCGTGACCAGCTCGTAAGACATCCTGTTG
Source organism: Thermoplasmatales archaeon (assembly GCA_014874235.1). Classification (GTDB taxonomy): domain Archaea; phylum Thermoplasmatota; class Thermoplasmata; order Thermoplasmatales. The sequence continues at coordinate 7,242 of JACWAC010000030.1, read as the reverse complement.
CCTACAATCTCAGCAACCGTAGTCTTACCGCTGCCCGGCGGACCGGATATAGTTACCCTCATTCTTTACACTCCGACTCATGTACCAGAGCTTTAGACCATACTGAAGCGGATAGACGAACACGAGCGAGAAAAGCGAGTAGATTCCGAGCCAGATGTAAAACCCGTGGAAGGTTAAAAGCATGCTCCCCTGGCCAAACGGAGTGGTGATGAAAGCATAGATACCGCTCTTATATGTTCCAACCGCGAACATGAAATTGTAGAGCCACGCGAAGATGAAAACGGTGAGTATCAGAGTTACGAAGGTGGGTTTCATCTGTTGCTGTGTGAGCTTCATTGAATCCTGCATTGATCTAGATTGTTCCGCCCTGACAGCGTCCATCTCAGCCTTGTTCCTCGACCGCATGGCTTCCCTGTATCTCTCCTGGAGTTTCCTGTTCTTGTGCTGCATTTCTGCCATCCCGAAATAATCGGTGAAGAAGTGCCTGGCTATTGTGTTCACGAAGCCAGTTATCAGGGCTGCGCCCAGGATTGTGAAAAGAGGGAGGGTGTAACCAAACCCGATGACAGGCTGAAGAATATAGGTCATCGGTATTGCAAATATCGCCCTGAGAGTCGGTATGGTATAAACGAAGAGCAGCAGGAACATCACCAGCATGTAGAGCATCTGCGTCCTCATTCCAGAGGACATTGCCTGTTGCTGTTCCCTGGTCTGCGGAGGGCGAGCAGGTCTCTGGCTCATGGTCCGCTCCCGTCGTGCTGCTTGATGACAGAGATAATTCTAGCAGAAGCTTCCTTTACCTTGCCATTCTCGTTCATGACGACCAGTAGTGGAGAACCTGTCATCGCAGAATAAGTTATCCCATAGTTCCTGTTTGCCTCTAGGTGGGACCTTATCCTTTCGAGTGAGTCCCTGTCCCTGTTTCTCCTCGGGTCATTCTTCCTCCTCTCGAATATCTCCAGTGGGTCCGCCTCTATAGAAATCAAAAGATCGGGATGGAGCTCATCAAGTACGTGCACGGGGAGACCCGGCAGGTATCCACCATTGGTGTTTATAGAAAAGTGGGTGTCGATGATGACTTCGTTGAACTGGGCCAGTCTCTCTGCAGCGAGCTTCTGTATCTCCTTCTGTTTATCGACTGGAAGTTTCCTCAGCTCGTCCCTGTTCTTTGCATAATCCTTCGACATGGCTTCCTTCAGCATTGCGTCTCCGTAGTTCTCGACCCTGAATCCCTCCTTCACAAGCTCGTCCATCACTGTGGTCTTCCCGACTCCGGATATTCCACCAATTATTACTCTCATTTACAACCCTCCGAAGAAGTCTCTCATGAATGGATACATCTCTGTCAGCTGTTCCTTGCCCATCGCCTGGTAGAGCTGAATGACTATCCCTACCGTCAGCAGCACACCTGTACCCGATGCATTGCCAACCGTCCCGATCAGGTCAGCTCCTGCCGCAAGGGCTCCCACGGCCGCTCCGCTGAAAACGGTGATGGCCGGTATGTACTTGTCCAGGACACGTTTGAGGACCCTGGGGTCCCTTCTGAAACCGGGGATCTGCATCCCCGAGCTCTGGATCTGTCTTGCGACTCCCTCCGAGTTCATGTTCGTTGTCTCAATCCAGAATTTCGCGAACATCACAGATGCGCCGACCATGAAAGTGACGTATGCGAGTACATGAATTCCCATTTCCCATGGCGGGTGGCTGAGCAGCTGCGTTTTGTAGATTGAAGGCTGCAGCATCGGGAATAGCCAGTTAGAAATACCGTTCGGGTTCGCGAGATACCACGCCAGTCCTCCGATTGGAGTGGTCTGCTGTATGTTGAGCGTGGACGCAAGAGACGAAGAGGGATATGCTCCAAGGAGGAAATCGTGACCAAGAATCGGAACGTGAGCGAGGGACGGATTTGTCCAGAAAAGCAGTGACCACATGGACAGGTTAGCGAGCACCGCAGCGGCGAGTATGACGGGTATGTTGGATGCGTACATCAGCTGAATCGGGTACCTTCCCCTGGCACCTCTCGCCCTCTCGTGAGCGAGTGGCAGTTCAACCTTGACCGTCTGTGCCCAAACGACCAGGAAGAATATGAATATCGTTCCCGCCAGTGCTATCAGCGGATTGGGAGGTGCAAACAATATCCTCTCGAGTCCACCAGAAAAGAGCTGGGCGGAACTGAAGTGGCCCAGTAAATAGAAGGTCTTCGGAAGGGCACCGCTCGGAGGGTTTATGATTGAAAGTGCGCTGCTCGTACTGACTGGCACCCAGTTCAGGGTACCAAGTATGAGAGCCTGCGAGACACCCGCAGCGATGAAGAGCGAAACACCGGAGCCGATTCCCCACTTAGAGACGAGCTCATCCATGAAGAACAGCAGGTATGAACCCATGAAGATCTGGAGAATTATGAGCATCCTCGCCAGCATTAGCCCATACCCGGGTATAGCCCCGTTCAGGGCCGAAATTATTGCCGGGTCTGGCGGCAGATAACCGAACACCTGAGGTATTGCCTCGACGAATATCATTATGATTACCAGGAGTTTCTGTGCTCCCTGGTAGAGTGCCTTGTCTTCACCCTTCGTCAGGTCTATGTTAATGATCTTTGCGCCCACGAACAGCTGCATTATGATGCTCGCGGTGACTATTGGACCTATTCCCAGATCCATTATCGACCCCGCCTGTCCGGCGAAGATCGTACGGAACTGTGCGAACACATCTATTATCTGCGACTTTTCGAGTCCGTACACGAATATGTTCGAGAGAGCGAAGTATATTATCAGTACCAGCGCGGTCCAGAGGAACTTCTCCTTGAAACGAACGTGCCTGCCGGGTTTCTTTACCGCAGGTAGCCTCTCGACGAGATTCTTCCAGCCGTAGAGCTTCGATCCTTCGCCCGTGTAGGATAGGAGCAGATAAGCTAGATAATAAAGAGGAGAAAGAAAGAGGGACATTATTGCAGCGTTGGGAATGCTGTAATTAACGTACCTGTAGTTAATATATACGTTAAGCGCGAATACGAGAATCAGAGGTATGGAAACTAATCTATTCCTCTTTATCTCCACCATTCGTTTCTACCTCTCCCCCTGCACTCTTAATTTTCTCTATTGCCTTCCCTGTTGCCTTTCCCACTTTGATGATGAATGGTCTCCCTACCTGTCCTCCGCCTAGGAGGACGGAATAACCCATCTTTTCAAGGTCGACCCTGACCTTGTCTTCCTCGACCTGTGCAATACCCGACTCGATCAGTCTATTGGAAGTCCTGTCGATGTCGCCCACGTTTATGGACCTGACGTCGACCTTCTGGGCATGTCTCGTGAATCCGTGTACACCATAGTGGTCTGGCATGTTTATCAGCATCCATATCCACCTGTGCTTTCCGAGGCCGGCCATTCCTTTTCCCCCTCTCTTTCCCTTGCCTCTGCCGGCCTTGTGCCCCCGTCCGTAACTTCCTCCCCTGAGCTTCTTAGTTTTCTCCCTGACCACTCTTACCACCTTCCAGCATAGCGTCTATCAGTTTGTTTATGTCCTTTCCCCTGTACCCCAGTGCTCCCTTCGTTTTGACGGTCCTCTTCGTTGAATGATACCCTCTCCTCGGAGGGTTCATCCTGAAGACGGGCTTCATGGATTCGATATCCTTTACCCTCAGGCTTCCGTCAAGTAGCTTGGATGCCATCTCCTCGAGCGTCGCAAAACCGAGTTCCTTTATAACGATATCGCTGAGTGGCTTGTTTCCCGTGATCCTTCCCTTCTCCTGGAGTAGCTTGATGAGGTGTTCCTCGTCTATCTCCCCCCACGTCACGTAGTCCTTTGCTTTCCTGACCTGACCGATTTGCGACTCGTCCACCAGCACGAGATGGTTGTTCCTGTTGAGCCTCAGCTCCCTGAATGCCATTCGTATGTCCACATCAGTCTTATTGCTTCCTCTGACCTTTATCACTGCTAACATTCATCACACCTCCCTTGTATATCGGAGTACTGAGGTTCAGTTTCTCATTTATCTTGAACTTAGCCGTCTCCTTGAGTGCGTTGAACGTCGCGTAGGCAAAGTTCACGGTGCTCTTCGTGTGTCCCTCAGAAAATCCCCAGGTATCTGAAATTCCGGCTATCGAAAGAACCTTCTTCGGTATGTCGCCTATCGCCAGACCTACCCCCTGCGGTGCAGGCTTCAGGGAAACCCTGACAGAACCGGATTTACCCATGACCTTGAACGGAAGCGTGTGGCTCCTGCCGCAACCGCACTCCCACGATCCGCACCCTCTCTTGATTTCGATAAGGTTGATCTTGGCATTCCCTATGGCCTTCTGTATCGCATCCCCGGTTTCCTTCGCCTTGCCGTGACCCATTCCGACATAACCGTCCTTGTTGCCGATCACGACGGTCGCTGCAAACTTGACCTTCCTACCAGAATCCGACATTTTCTGGACCATCTTTATTTCAATGACCTCGTCCTCGATGTTCGGAACCAGGGTATCTACTATTCCAGGCTCCCTTATCGGCATATGAGTTCTCAGAACATCGGAGATGGTCTTGAGCTTTCCTTCTTTGACCATCTTCCCCAGTCTCGTTTTCGGTATCCACTCTATAGCTTCCTTAGTCACTGTGATTCCTCCATCACTTTCTTAACTTCATCAATAGAATTCTCCAGTACCGTCTTCAGGTGCTTCCCTGCCAGCCTGTCCTTGTGTGGCAGGAACTTCTTGTCGACCGGCACCTTCACGCCCGCATCAACTATCCCCTGGACGCTTGCCATCAACTTACCCCCCTTGATGACCTTCTGCCTTCCGAGGTCGACTATGACCTTCTTGATCCCCTTCTTCTTCGCCCTGATACCCACTAAGTACCCTGCGAGGTACGAAGAGGGTGTGTTTCCCGTGGGACTCTTCCAACCGAACTTCTTCAGTTCGATCGTGGAGCCGTGGGCAACGATCCTGTCTCCGTTGACTGCATATTCGGCAATGTCCACATTCACGTTCTTGATCGACTTCCTTATCACAGCCCTCGGCATTCCTCCCTTTATGAGCCCGAGTCTCTTCCTGTAGTCGGTCCTCTTCAGCCTCCTCCTCTTCAGCGGCATAATGTATCTTGACTTCATCTCACTCACCCTTGAGGACTCCCTCTTCCCTCATGTGGAGGAGCAGTGCATTCTTGCTCCTGAACGTCCCACCCTTGATCTTCTTGTAGAAGACCCTATAGTCGGACCTCGTAATCTTCCCCGATTCCCTCATTTCCTTCAGGGCATTCCTCATCGACCTGATGCTCCTTATCCACTTTCTCTTCCTTGGATCCCTGGCATTCTTAGTTCCCTTCCTCGAACCCTGACCCTTTCTCCTGCCCTTGTTCCTCTGCGCCTTTGCATTCCTGAATCTTGCCCTCGAATTCCCTTTTGCTGTCCTCTTCTGGATGACGTTCCTCTTGATCAGCTTCCTGATGTCGTCCCTCGTCACTGCCTCCGCTATGTCGTCAACGCTCTTCGTGTCCATCCACACCCTCGATTTTCCGGACTTCATTATGGAAGCCGCCATCCTTTTCTGTGGACTCAGTGTGGGCATATCATTTCACCTCGTTCAGGAGTCTTATGCCAGAGGTCTTGGCTTTCTCCTGTATGATCCTTCTCTTCTTCATACCTATCGTTGAACTGATCCTCGCTGCCTGCGTTTTGGGATCGATCCTCTCAAGGTCAGCGATGTTCGAAACGTATACCTCCTGGAATCCTGATGGATGGAGGCCCCTGACCCTAACAGGTCCCCTGTATCCCGACTCGACGAATGCGTGTCTGTATCCCTTCTTCTCCCTCAGTTTTGAATGCTTTCCCCTGGGCTTTCTCCAGGAAGTGCCTAGCCTCTTGTACCTGAACCACTCCTGTCTGTGAAACTCCGGTCTCTTCCTGTTCATCCTATTCCTCATACCCAGGAGCCTCTTTCCCTCGTGATCCAATTCAGCCTTCAATGACGTCACCCTTCCTCACTATGTATATCCCATCCTGGAATACCCTCGGATCGAACCCTTTGATCTTGCTCATCCTCTCTATCCTAGCTGCTGCATTTCCTGTAGCCTCTAGATCACTTCCCTCAACCGTGACCATGTCTCCCTTCACCGTGACCTTGGTATCGGATCCAACCGTTATCTTTCTCGCGCTCTTTTCACCGAGGAAATTGTCCAGGTGGACCTCGTTCCCCTTCACCGTCACCTTAACGGGAAAGTGGGCGTAAACGATCTTCATTGTGTAGATGAACCCCTTCGTCACTCCGATGAATGCGCTGTTGACTATGCTGTCCCACGTCCCCACCACAGCGATGTCTGTCTTCTTCTCCCTCTTGGTAAATATCCTGATCTTCTTGTCCTTAAGTTCCATTGCAACGTATTCGTTTCTGAACTTCTTGCTGACTTTCCCCTTCGGTCCCTGTGCCTCGAAATCGAAACCATCCAACCTGACCTTCACCCCTTGCGGTACCTCTATAGTTCTCTCCATTCACATCACCTCAATAAATGAAGGCAAGCGCCTTTCCTCCAGTTCCCTTCTTCTTTGCCTCTGTGTTGCTCATCACGCCCGAAGTTGTAGAGATGACAAGAATTCCGATATCCTGCGCCGGCAGGTATCTGGACTCCCACCTCTCGAGCTCGTCCCTCTTTATGGAGAACCTGGGCTTTATGACACCACAGTTGTTCACCGTCTTCGCTACCCTAACCTTGAACAATCCGCCCTTCCCGTTTTCCACGTATTCGTATTCGTCAATATAGCCGTACTTCTGAAATACCCTCAGCACCCTCCCAACCAGGTTGGATGCCCTTACGTCGAGTTCCTGTCGTCCCAGTTTGGAAGCGTTCTTTATGGAAATCAGTGCATCGTTTAACGTATCTCCCATTATTTCACCTCACGAATATTTCTCGAAACCGAGTTCGGGAGCGATCTCCCTGAAGCACTGCCTGCAGAGATGCAGGTTGTACCTTCTCACAAGACCCCTCTTCCTTCCGCACCGCTCGCAACCTTCCTTCCTCCCGTACTTCTTCTTCGGGGCAAGCTTTGTCTGTGCCATTCAGCCCACCTCCAGTATCTCGACGTCGTAGTTTTCCTTCATGAATTTCATCATTTCTTCCCTTTTGACCCTGATCTTCTTCGGCACCGGCCTTGGTAACAGCCATCTCCTCGCCACCCTGTAACCTCCGCTCCTCCTGAAGGTTACGACCACGTCCATCCCGAATATTCCTATCTCGGGGTTGTACTTCTGTCCCTTGAAATCGGTGTAGTCT
>JACWAC010000029.1 GCA_014874235.1 Thermoplasmatales archaeon | reverse complement strand
ATACTGATCATACTCATATTCACGGTACTGTTGGTTCCACTTAATTTAAGGATGATGCACCAGTCTGTAGAGACCATACCTCCATCAGAAACCTATTCTTCTAACACCCTAGGGGACTCTTCATTATCAACTTTCTTCAAGGTCCAACTCCCTCGAATTAAGTGGGAAATCTCAACCATCTTGTCGCTTATGTTCATCACCGTAATGGGAGAGTTCTCTTCAATCGTTACTGTTTACACAAAATCTACGGAGACTATCACTATAGGCATCTACAAACTGCTGCAACTCAGGGACATCCGAGATACATACTTTCTCACGGAAATTTTCCTCGTTGTAATATTTATCTCCTCCTTTATCATAAACCATTTCGGAAAGAGTGGTGCAGTTGGACAAACTTAGTGTCAAAGGCTTGTCGAAGAAGATCGGTGGAGATGACATTCTGAAGAACGTTAGCTTTACGCTGAGGGACAAGGAGATCAAAGTTATACTGGGCGCTTCCGGGAGTGGGAAAACGAGCATCCTGAATTCAATAGCTGGAATTATCAGACCGGACAACGGAACCATATTGAAAGACGGAAAGGACATCACTAGTCTTGCAATAGAAAAGAGGAACATCGGATTCGTTTTCCAGGACCTCGGACTCTTTTACTCCATGAGTGTTGCAGAGAACATAGCATACGGACTGAGGATCAGGACGAAAGATGTGTCACAAATCAACAGAAAGGTGCTGGAAATAAGCAAAGCTCTATCTATAGAAGACCAACTCCGTAAGTTTCCGTCTCAATTGAGTGGCGGAGAAAAACAATTGGTTGCACTAGCACGTACGTTGGTGATCGAACCTGACCTCATATTGATGGATGAGCCTCTGTCCTCGCTTGATTCTTTTCTCAGATCGAGCATGAGATGGTACATTCGAGACATCCAACAAAGATTTGACGTTTCGATAATATACGTGACCCACGACCTTGCAGATGCTGAAATCCTGGGTGATTCAATTGCAATTCTGCACGAAGGATCCATCCTGGATGATGGTGATAAGGAAACGATATTGAATCATCCAAAGACTAGAGATATTGCAAAGATCCTTGGATACAATTTATACACCAAAGATGGAAACTACTATGCGATCCACCCCAGTAGAGTGAAGATTGGTGGCCCCATCAAGATCAAAATGGTTCTAGGGGAGAAGGGAATAAAAAACAATTATCTCGTAGATACGGAATACGGGAGGATCAATATAACTAGCGAGAAGGAACTGAACGAGAAGGATGGAATATCACTTGAGGATTTAGTGCGTCTTAGTGGTTGATCTCATTTCTGTGGAGCACAGAATCAAATTGGAACGATTAACATAATAGAGCAGAAGTGTATCTAACTCGAGATGCTTTGCGGGTGTGACGAAGCTGGACGTGGGCCGGTAATTGGGCCCATGGTCATCGCAGTTGTGTGTGGAGAATCAGATGCAATCAAGAGGATAGGAGTTAGGGATTCGAAGATGCTTTCAGAAGCCACAAGAGAACGAATGTTCGAGGAGATAAAGCGAATTGCAAATTCGGTGGAGTACATAGTTGTGGACGAGAAACAGATAGACGAAGCGACTTTCAAGAATGAACTCAATCTCCTGGAAGCCAAAACGATTTCAAAGCTGATAAAGCCGGCGAATGAATACATTGTTGATTGCCCAGACGTCAATGAGGAAAGATTCGCAAAGCTGCTCACCGAACTCAGTGGAAACGGCAACATAGTTTCTAAACACAAGGCAGACGTGAATTATCCTCTGGCCTCGGCAGCTTCGATAATTGCAAAAGTTACAAGGGAAAGGGAGATTTCGCAGATCAAGTTGGAGATTGGCGAATTTGGATCGGGATATCCCTCGGACGAGAGAACTATTTCTTTTCTTGAAAATTACTTCAAACTGAACAGAAAGTTGCCTCCGCACGTCCGTAAGTCATGGAAAACTGTTAACAAAATAACTTCGAATTTGGACCAATATTGAAATTATATATTCTACAATCAAATGAGTACTTCAATGTCCGATGAGCTCGAAAACTATTTTCTATCACTGAAGAAAGAGTCGAGCCTTCAATACGAAATTGCACTGAAGGCCAGAGCTCAAGGCAAGGACTGCGAAACCAAGGTGGAGATACCTCAAGCAGAAGATCTCGCTGGACGAGTACAGGCACTAACGGGTATTGAGGCGTCTGAGATCATAAAAGAACTTTCAAAGAAATTTGATAGGGAAAGGGTTGCAATAGAAGCTGCCATTTCAGTCTCCGAGAGTTATGACGGCCCTGAGGAGATCAGAATTGAAAAGGGAATCAGGGTAGCGCTTGCAATCCTGACGGAGGGAATTCTAGTCGCACCGCTCGAAGGAATAACTGAAGTCAAGATTAAACGAAGGGGAGGGGACAGCTATCTTTCAATATACTATTCTGGCCCGATCAGGAGCGCTGGAGGTACTGCACAAGCACTCAGCGTTTTCGTAGGAGATCTTCTGCGGAGGAAGTTCGGTATTGGCAAGTACATCGCATCACAAGAAGAGGTTGAAAGGTGCAAGGAAGAGATACCGTTATATGCAAGAGTTCAGCATCTACAGTACATTCCGACAAATGAAGAAATTGTGACTGCAGTTGAAGGTTCTCCGGTTTGTATTACCGGTGAGGGAACTGAGGAAGCGGAAATTACCGGTCATAGGGACCTGCCAGACATAGAGACTAACAGGTTAAGAGGCGGAATGGCCCTGGTGATAGCTGAAGGTCTCATCCTGAAGGGACCAAAGCTGAAAAAGTACGTAAAAACTTTCGGCCTAGAAGGTTGGTCTTTTTCTTCTGAGAAAAAGGCGGAAAAGAGCCTCTTTCCAAACTCTAACTTTCTAAAAGAAATGTTAGCAGGCAGGCCTGCTCTCTCTTACCCATCCAGGAAGGGGGGATTCAGGCTTAGGTATGGACGGACACGGAATACCGGACTGGCTGCAGTTGCAATAAACCCGGTGACGATGAAAGTGCTTGAAGACTTTATTGCACTGGGAACACAGATCAAAATGGAGAGACCGGGGAAGGCGGGTGCGGTGGTGGCAAATCCTAACCTTGAGGGGCCTACGGTTGTGCTTGAATCCGGAGACTTGGTCACACTCAGATCTGAGGAATCGTTCAATTCAGTTCACACTGACATTAGAGAGATAGTCGATCTGGGAGAGATGATGATATCTTTTGGAGAATTCATCGAAAACAATAAGATCCTTTTTCCCGCTGCATTCACCGAATCGTGGTGGAGACAAATCTGTTTCAAAAAGATCGGGTCTGTTCCCGAGGTAACTACAGAGCAATCTGCCATAGATGCTTCCATTGCCGACTGCATCCCTCTCCATCCTTCTTTCACATACCTGTGGCACGATGTAAATGTGGAGGACATCCAGCTCCTCACAGAGATATTGGAAAATGACTCTGTTATCGCTGAGAATTCTCTGGAGTTGCCAGTAACCGATTTTAGCAAAAGATTCTTGACAGATCTTCTTTGTGAATTCAGCGTCTCTGACAAGATCAGAATTAAGAATTACAGAAGCTTGGTTATCCCCCTCGGGATGAAGATTGTCGATAACAAGCTCATTTCTAGAAAGAAGATAATTGGAAATGACGTCATGAAAGTAGTCAATGATCTTGCAGGATTTCCGATATACCCCAAGGGCCTGACCAGAATTGGAGCGAGGATGGGAAGACCTGAAAAGGCAGAAGAAAGAAAAATGAATCCACCCGTTCACGTATTATTTCCAATCGGAAACGTTCTAAAGAATAGGAGGGACTTGAACCAGTATGAAGAACTTCAGGGCCCTGAAATGCAGGTTAGACACTGCCCTGGTTGTGGAAATGTGACGTTCAGAAACGTGTGCGAAAAGTGTAGTTCCCATACCGTACCGACAGAAAGAACCAGGCAATTTGACATCAATATATCAGAAGTTCTCCGAAGCAATGGCGAGCAGATGGGAGTATCGATACCAAAGAAAGTGAATGGGGTGAGGGGTCTGACCTCCGCCCATAAGACTCCAGAACCGATTGAAAAGGGAATTCTGAGGGCAATCAACTCAATCTATCCCTTTAAGGATGGAACTTGCAGGTTTGACATGTCGGATGTGCCCCTCACGCACGCTCGACTGAATGAAATAGGAATTACACCTGAAAGGGCAAAGAAGCTTGGATATTTCAGGGACTACAAGGGAGAGGAACTGACTCTTTCCTCTCAAGTAATAGAGATATATCCGCAGGACATTGTTCCAAGCAAGAAGGCAGGGGTATACTTGGTCAGAGTCTCCAATTTTGTCGACAGTCTTCTCCAAAAATTCTACAATTTAGACCCGTTCTACGGCGCGAGCAGCAAAGAGGATTTGATAGGTTCGTTGATCATTGGCCTTGCACCGCATACATCGGGTGGAATACTGGGCAGGATAATTGGTTATACGGACGGCGATGTTTGCTATGCACACCCGTTCTTCCATGCTGCGAAAAGAAGAAACTGCGACGGTGACGAGGACTCGATAATGCTACTGCTGGACGGTCTCTTGAACTTCTCCTTAGACTATCTGCCCAATTCGAGGGGAAGCATGATGGATGCCCCTCTTGTTCTCTCCCTTAGAATAAATCCAACGGAGATAGACAAGGAAGCGCTCAACCTGGACATTACTGGAGACTACCCGTCCGAACTCCTGGATATGACCATGAAATTTCCGGAACCGTCCGAGATTACAAAATATGTAGTTACTGCGGGGATGAAAGTGGAGAAGGGCGAGCTGTTTCCAAAGTGCGAATTCACTGACGACACTCCATCGATAAACCTTGGGACCCTCAGTTCGAGTTATAAGAGCATACCGAGCATGGAGCAGAAGCTTGAGATGACCCTCGAGCTTGCAAAGAAACTGAGAGCGGTCGATGCTTCTGACATGGCAGAACGGATACTCAAATCGCACTTCATACCAGACATAATGGGGAACCTCAACAGGTTCGGTTCCCAGACTTTCAGGTGCACGAGCTGCAACCACATATACAGGAGAGTTCCAATAACGGGAAAGTGCAGAAAATGCGGTACTCCTCTAATTGGAACGGTGCATAGAGGAAACGTCACGAAGTATCTGGAAACCAGTTATAGGATTACCAACCAGTACGAAGTCAGCAACTATGTGAAGCAGAGGATTAGGATTATGAGGGAGTCTGTAAATTCACTATTTCAGGAAAAGGATAACAATTTTAAAACACTGGAGGACTTTGATGATACCTAGAGTGTACTTTGTAGGAACCGCCGGGTCAGGAAAATCCACCCTTGTGAATTCACTGAAGGTGTGGATGGAGAGCATGAGCTACGATGCCATAACTGTAAATCTTGACCCAGGCGCAGAGTTTTTGCCCTACACCCCGGATATAGACATTAGGGAAAATGTCTCCCTCGAAAGCGTGATGCAGAACTACAATCTAGGACCGAACGGAGCACAGATAGTGGCTGCAGATTTAATGGTACAGGAAGCAGAAAGGATCAAGGAGCTGATTGATTCCTACGATTCTGACTACACCTTAATAGACACTCCGGGACAGCTTGAACTCTTTGCATTCAGGGGGTCTTCTACCCAGCTGATTTCAACTCTCGGGGAGGAAAACAATGCAATGGTATACCTGTTCGATTCCGTCCTGACCAAGAACCCAGAGTCATACGTCTCTTCCAGATTCCTGGCGATGAGCGTACTGACCAGGTTTTACATTCCTTTTTTGAATGTAATCTCAAAATCAGACCTCCTAGAGCCTGCAGAAAAGGACAGGATAAACAAATGGGATAGAAACAAGAACGAACTAATTGCAGATTTGAAGGGGGAATCTGCAACTCTAAACGTTCAACTATCGGAAGCAATAATTGGAGGAACCGATAGTCTTAACATATTGGGTGAAAGCGTTTTCACATCTTCGGAATCGGAAGACGGAATGGAAGACATTTACTCTTTCCTGCAGAAACTTTTCTACGGGTCTGACGACCTTGAGAAGCGATAAATCCAATGTTAGATAAGAAAATTATATATATATCGTCTGACATACGTAGGATTATGCCAAACGATTATTCAAATCAAAATCAGAGAAACTACATTTCTCCTGATGATGAAGAGCTAGCAAAGCTCGTAGAGTCCATGAAAGTCAACATCAAGATTGTGGGCTGTGGTGGAGCAGGGACAAACACGGTCAACCGCTGTGCAAAATCCGGAATTTTTGGTGCTGAATTGGTCGCTATGAATACCGATGCCCCCCACCTTCTCACCATTCAGGCAAACAGAAAGGTCCTTGTTGGTAAGAGAACCACAAGAGGACTGGGCGCCGGAGCTATCCCCCAGGTGGGAGAGGAGGCGGCCCGTGAAGACTATGACGACATACAGTCTTCTCTTGGAAATTCGGAGATAGTGTTTGTGACTTCAGGAATGGGCGGTGGAACAGGTACTGGAGTCGCGCCTGTCGTAGCCGAAGTCGCAAAACGCCAGAAATCGCTAGTGATCAGCATTGTAACACTCCCGTTCTCGGCCGAGGGCCGGGTGAGAATGGAAAATGCAATTTATGGTATTGAAAGACTCAAGAAATTTTCAGATACTACAATTGTGATACCCAATGACAAGCTGCTGGAAATCGTCCCCAGGTTACCTTTGGATCAGGCATTCAAAGTGGCAGACGAGATACTGATGGAATCCCTCAAGGGACTCACCGAAATTATCACAAAGCCCGGTCTTGTCAACCTCGATTACTCGGACATTCAGACTGTGATGAAAGAGGGTGGAGTCGCAATGATAGGCATAGGAGAAAGTTCAGGCGGAAAGGCCAGTGTTGAAGAGGCAGTAACCGAGGCCATCACATCTCCGCTGATAGAGGCCGATATCTCCACTACGAAGGGAGCACTAGTTAGGATCGTTGGTGGAGAAGATATGACAGTAACTCAAGCAGAGACGGCGGTTAGAATGGTCCAAGAGAGGATAAATCCGATGGCAAGAATAGTCTGGGGTGCGTCAGTGGATCCTACTCTGTTCGGAGAATTCAAGGTACTCGTTGTTCTTACTGGTGTTAACTCTCCATATTTCCTAAGCTCCTCCAAGGGAATGGTACTGAAAGGGGCTAAGGGATTGGATGCGGACATAGATTCGGTGATGTAGAGATGGAGAAGAAAAATTTCAGACTGGCTTCCGGTCTGTTTGGATTGCTTGCTTCGCTTCTCTTGGTAGTCTACATATTTCAGATAGCACACGGAATACTGCAATCGGTGCTCTATACGTCCTTTGCTTTTCTGGCGTATTCGCTGGCTTCCTATTTGCTTCTGTCTAACTCCGCGAATAAGACTGTAAGGGTTATACCCTTCGTCTATCTTGGAGCGGGACTGGCAATGGTCTACGCAGTCGTAGTACTGGCAGGCGGGCACAATATGTTCCTGTACCTTGCTATAACGACGGCTGTGATTGCAGCAATCAGCTACCTTTATGCAATGTATGCAACAGGCTACCACAGAAACGTTAGCAAGTTGGGTCTGAAGACCCATTAATTTTTTTATTTTTTTATTATCGTTTCTTTTTGGATCGTTCTGAAGCGTTAATATAGTATCTATTTATCAACGGGAGTGAAAGAAAAGGTATTCGTATTTGCGGCTCTCCCATACGTCAACAACAGCCTGCACCTGGGTCACATAGCGGGAGCCTATCTCCCATACGATGTCTTCAGAAGATTCCTCAAGCTCACGGGATACGATGTAATTGCGACCTCGGGAAGCGACGAGCATGGGACACCGATAACTGTCACGTCAATACGGGAGGGAATACCTCCAGAGGCGATAGTGGAAAAATTCCACAAGATCAACCTTGAAATATTCAATAGCATGAGTATCGAATTTGATGCCTACATTGAGACCTCCTCTAAGCTTCACAAGGAAATCACTACAAAGTTTCTAAAGAAGCTGATGGAAAAAGGGTACATCTACGAAGCGGAAATGACGCAACCGTTCTGCGTAAAGGAGAACATTTTCCTTGCTGATAGGTACGTAAAAGGAACGTGCCCTCACTGCGGATTTGAGTCGGCTACGGGCGACCAGTGCGAGAATTGCGGTAGACCTCTTGAACCTAACGAACTGATAAACCCGATCTGCATATTCGACCAGACTGCACCGGAATTCAGAAAGACCAAACACCTCTTTTTCAAGCTATCTGCTCTCCAGGAAGACCTCCTCAAGTACATAGACTCGAAGCTTAACTGGAGACAGAATGTGCTGAACTTTTCAAAGAATTTCATTTCTAAGGGTCTTAAGGACCGACCTATCACGAGAGATCTAAATTGGGGTGTCGAAGTTCCTTTTCCAGGATACGAAGACAAGAGGATATATGTCTGGTTTGAAGCATTGATCGGATACCTAACCGGAGTGTCATCGGTCCTCGGGAGTCAAGAAGGTGCGCTTACTTTGTGGCAGGACAACGACATCAAATACTATCACTTCATCGGGAAGGACAACATAGCATTTCATTCGATCATTTGGCCTGCTATGCTGTTAGCTCACGGGAACATGACTCTGCCCTATAATGTTGCCGCAAACGAGTTTTTGAATTACAAGGGGGAAAAATTCTCCAAGAGTAGGGGAAAGGGATTTTCTATGCTCAAACTTCTGGAGAAATATGATTCGGAGTTTCTCAGATTCGGAGTGCTCTACAATCTTCCAGAAGAACACGATTCTGACTTCTCCATTGAAGAGTTTGAGAACAGGGTAAATACAGAGCTGATAGATAAGTTTGGTAACTTCGTGAATAGGGCCTTAATTCTCGCATTCAAGAAAGGAGCGGTGAGTTCTGATCAAATAGCGCAGAACGAACTCGACCAGGATGCGGAAAATACTATCAGGAAGTCAATATCTACAATCATCAGCGAAGTGGAGGGACTCCATATCAGAAATGCCTTCCGGAGTTGGCTGGACCTTGCATATTATGGTAACGGTTATATCACTAACAGGAAGACCTGGGAAGCGTGCAAGAAGGACGATGCTAACTGCAATGCTGCCATTTACACAGGAGTAAAACTGGTATATGCACTCGCAGTTTCTGGGCAGATATTCCTACCCAAGACGACCAAGAAAATCCTATCTTGGTTAGGATATGAAGAACCGGTGGAAATAAAGGAAGACCTGAATTTTCCAGTTGCAAAATTGGTTACCAAACCCGAAAGACTTTTCGAAAAAATAGTGAACAAGGAATTGAACCTGCAACTGCGTATAGCCAAAGTCGAGGAAATCAACGATCACCCCAATGCAGAAAAGCTCTACCTTTTGGATTTGGATCTTGGGGATAGCAAAAGACGCATCGTCAGCGGGATAAAGAACAGTTATTCGAAAGAGTCTCTACGCGGCAAGAAGATAGTAGTTGTCACCAACCTCAAATCTGCCAATATTAGGGGAGAAACTTCTAATGGCATGCTTTTGGCCGCCGAGGACGAAAATGGGATTCACCTTGTTTTTGCCCCCGATTCCGCAAACACAGGGGACGCGGTTAAAATAGGTGATATGCAAACAAACTCGACAGAAATCTCTATCGAAGAGTTTAGAAAGTTCAATATTAAGACTGCAAAGAGAGACTCGGATATTGTTCCTGCGCTTTATCTTGAGGATCGACCTCTGTTCCTAGAAATCCAACATGGTAGACTTAAACTGGATGGATCACCTAGAGAGGGTCTGAGCGTAAAATGAGAGGAGACGTTCACATACATTCCAAATACTCTCCAGATTCCAAGCTTGAACCGGAACTGATTATTAGGATGGCAAAGAGTAAAGGACTCGATTTCATAGCAATCTCGGATCACAACAAATTTGTCGAGCACAAGGGCGATATATTGCTCATCAAGGGGGAAGAGGTGTCTTCTATCGATGGCCACATTCTTGCTTTATTCATAGATGGGGAAATACCCTCTCGACTAACTCAGGAGGGGACTGTAGAGTACATTCATGACCGGAATGGAATTGCGGTATGTGCACATCCATTCAGAAGCGTTAATGGAGTCGGTTCTAAATTTAGAGACGTATACGATGCTATAGAAGCAAAGAATGGAAGGTGCAAGGCAGAGTGCAATTCACTCGGAGTAAAACTTGCTATGGATCTAAAAAAACCTTTCACCGCCGGAAGCGACTCACACTTTTACGAAGAGATAGGAAGAGTGTACATGGAAGTCGAGGCAACGGACGAAGAGACCCTAAGAAAGGCAATACTTTCCGGGGAAGTGAAAACGGCTGGGACCGATTTGACTTCCGTTGGACAAATGAAACTCTATTTTAAGTTAGGCAAAGACTTCACATCAAGAGGGTTCAGGAAAATCTAGCCACTTATTCGGCAATGTTGTTATCGATGTACCAAGACCTGAATCATACCAAAAATTGATAAAAAGGAGAAAAGAAAGGACGCTACTAAATGGAACCGAATCTTTCTGCGACGCTCTTTATTTTATTTCTGAGTTCAGTGTTACCGGCAATCTTCTCTCCATTGTCCATGATATAATCTGCCAGGATCTCCACATTCTTGACTGCATCTTCAAGTCCGCCATATCCTGACAGTCCACTCATCGATCTCCACGGAAACCAGCTTCCTTCCAGCACTTCCTTTCCTTTTTCGGTAATGGAGTAGTACTTCTTCCCGTCTTTGCTTTCCATGCTAAGATAACCCTCGGTAGCAAATCTCTCAAGGACCGGATAGATATGACCCGGAGAGGGCCTCCAGTGACCCATTGACATCCTTTCGACTTTGTCCATTATCATTGCTCCCGTTGAAGGTTCTGTCGAAACAATAGAAAGAACCCAATACTTTAAACCAAATCCTCTGAATCTGCCCATGTCGTAAGGCATGAATCCGTGCCTTCCATGCATCGAGTCGCTGTCTTCATCATAATGTCTCATCATACTCACCATATCTTTTACAGATATCTATATTAGATATCTTAATTAGATATTTAAACTTTGTCTACACAGCAAAAATAGAGATGACACTGTGAAGAATCGTGTCGACTTGGCCTATAGATTACACGTGCATATCCAACGTTTCACACTCAAGAAAGCTACAACAAATATCTAGCTACACTCTCACCGAGATGGTCTATTTCATTTCGCACTTTATCGTCATATTTCTTAACTAGAACGGCAAGGAGAAACTTCTTTCTCAACGATTTGACCACGATTTGGCCGCCGTTGTCAAGTTCTACGTTCAGCTGGTGAAAATTCTGACCCGTGGTATTTGCCAGTTCGTTTGCTCCTTCAAAGGTTATAGCGACTAGGGGCGCATAGGAATTGAGTTCTGCCTTGTTGGGAAAGCTGCCGATGATCGACTCTCCGATCTTCGACACAACTATTGTACTTTCAACATATGGATTCCTGGAATACTCTTGCAAAAGACCATTAACGGCCTCGGACGACATGACAAGTCTTGATTTCCTGCCTTGATATAAATTTTAATCTCTTTTTCATAGATATGAAAATATTCCACTATTCTAACTCTCTGTCCAAAAGTTCTATATCTCTTGATCTCAAAATGCCCAGGTAAAGGGATGCAAATTCTCCCGTAAGAATGTTTTTCACATAACCATCTACTGTGCTGCAATCGTAAGGAAAGTCACCGAAGTGCAAACCTGCTCTGACAGTACGATTTCCGGAAAGAGAAATCGCAGAGATACCGTCCTTTTGCCCAATTTCTCCGTTCATTGGGTATTTCTCATTTTTC
>JACWAC010000143.1 GCA_014874235.1 Thermoplasmatales archaeon | reverse complement strand
CTTCTTCCACTATTGATCGGGTTGTTTCCATGCTCCCCGATCATGAGATCAGGACCTTATGAAATGGGGGGCGTCAGCGTACCCGATGCGTTATATTCCTCTAGATTCATTAACCTGAACTCAGGTAGTTTAACCCATAGGAATTTGATCCTTGAAGTGTTTTTGTAGGTCCTCCACCTTCTTTGGAACTGCTGCAAAATACTCCGCACCGTTCTTTTCCACTATCTTCTCTATCTTGGAGAATTCCATGATTGCTTCGTTCACGGATACCCTTCCGAGCAGATTTGCCTCCTTCAGTGTCCTCAGTATCTTGAACCTCACCCTGAGTGCGAGGAACACTATGAAGAAGTACCCCCTCACCTTGTTCTCTTCACGCAGGTATGTCCTGTCAGCCTCCAGATCATTCTTCATGAGGTCGAAGACCTGCTCCACCTCCTCTCGTGACTTGTACTGCTCGTATACCTCTCTTGGATCCCGGTCAAGGTCTGAGATGATGGAAAACACACCAAGGGATTTTCTCCCCTGATCGAAATCTTCCATTTTGGTCCTCCCCTCAGCTACATGGCTGAGCAGTGACGCCTCCTGCTCGGCCCTTAAGTGCGGATCTTCATACGTGTACAGATAGCCAAGACGCACCCTCTTCTTGGACGCCCTTATTGGCCTCCTCTCATAGAGGAATGCGTCTGTGAATGCAACTCTGCGGGGAACAATGGAAGAGTTGCTCCTCAGGGGCACTATGTAGTGTATCTTCAGTGTGCGCATATTCCCGATCACATCCTCGGCAAACATGCCCCTGTCGACTATGAACCCGATGTCCTGGCCCTTGAACCTCTCTATGAAATACCTGAATGACTTTATGTCCTTTATCGACCCGAAGAATACGTCCACGGCAACGGGGACCCATGTTTTTACAGAGAAGGCTATTATAACGGTGATCTGCCTTTCCTTTGCGAAGTCCGGGTTGTATCCTTTCTCTGCCAGTATGAGGTTCCTGGAGTAAGACATCACTGCTGTCATGTCGTAGAAGACCATCCCGCCCGGTTCCATGAGTTTCCTGAAAAGATTGTATAGGTCAGGAAACCTATCGCCTATGTATCCAAGCGCCTCAGAGAGCTCATCCGGATCCAGGTTTGCCTTCAGGCTCCTGCTGAGGAACATCCTTTCGTATCTCGATCGCACTAATCTGAGGGGCATCGGGTCCACCGTCTTCACAGCGGCCATTATCATGATGCTCTCCCTGTATGGGTGGCCATTCATGGCAGAATACACATCATTCAAGAACGACCATACAAGCTGTGCGTTACCGTACTCATATACCAGCGTCGATGAGAAGCGTTTTCTTGGCCTCTTCGGGTGAAAAGTTCCATCCTGATTTATTGTTCCGAGCATCTCCGTCTTCTTTACCGGCTTCTTTCTCTCACGACTCCACACGCTCGTAGCAGCGTACAGGTAGTATCCACCATGGATGTGTTTGACCTCAAGGTGCTCACTCCTCTTCTTCTTCATTGATTCCCATGTATTCGTAATTTTCTCAGGGAGTTTCATATATGTGTTACATATGTGTTAATACTATTAAACACTTTTCATCAATAAACTGCACCGCACATTGATACAGAAAACAAAGTGGTGCGAAGGTCAGAAGTTGAACACTATTTACAGAAAGCTACGTAAATGACGGTAAAATTACCAAATTAGCTATGTGTTAAATTACCGGAGTTCAGGAAAACATGTTTTTTTATACATTAAAGAAATCGAAGTCCAGATGGAAACATCGGCTCTCCCTTATAGACAAAAGGAAATGGGTAAGAAAGCGTGGATAGTCACTTGGAGGAAAAGGATAAAAAAGATCAAAGCGGAGAATGAAAGCGTTGATGACTCCTCGTTCAAAAGGGAGTCGATAAATGCCTGTCGGTTTGGGTATAGTACTAGCTCACCGCCGGTAAAACACTTGAGTCTCGCACGGATAGAGAAAGATGGAGTGGATAAGGAGCGGAGATCTTTCATAAAGGGAGCATCCGTATCTCTAGCAGCCCTGCTTCTCGGAATTGCTTCCGCAGAACGTTTCTTTACCCCTAAAAGCAGGAATAGCGCAGTTATGTCAAGTTACCCGAAGGCTATCCTCGTTGACGCAAGAGGGAATCCAATAACACTTGCACAGATACCTTCCGCCACCACGAGCTCTGCCAGCTACCCGATAATGTCATTCAACTACCCCCTCCAGGATGAACCCAACATCCTGCTCCGGCTGCACGGCATTAAAATTCCGGGGCCGGGAGTGATTTACGACGGGAGGGATAGCATCATTGCACTCAGCGGCATATGCCAGCACCTGGGATGCACAGTACCTCTTCTGGATTACCATCCGCATGGATCCATACCGTTTGAGGCAGAGCTGATAGGATATACTGGGACAAACTGGCCGGAATACGGGCTGCTTTTCTGCAAGTGTCATGGCAGTCAGTACGATCCCACGAAGGGAAAGGACAACCTGTATAACTCGGGACCAGCGCCAAGCCCTGCGAACCATTCCCTCCCCGTGATCCTTCTGGAAACAGACTCAAACGGATTCGTCTACGCCAATGGCATAAATCCGGAGAGCGCGGTGATAAGAGGCCACCTCTGGCAGCCAGATGGAGAGGTGCACGGTTCGCTCGTAGAATCAGAAAACCTGTCCGGCGGGACAGAGCTTCCGTTCGATTCAGAATTGAATATGTATAAGACGATCGTCACGTCCAGCAGCAACGGCCCGTGGCCGGAGGGATAGATGAATACAGAAGAGCCCAACGAATACAGACTGGAGAAGGTGTGGGAACAGGAGGCCCTCCCCGAAGGTTCATACAGCATCTCCATGCGATCGATCTCCAGGAGGGAGCTAAGATTGGATTACTGGACCGGGGCGTTCCTTCTTGCTGCCTTCGGCTATCTTACGGTGTCGGGA
>JACWAC010000142.1 GCA_014874235.1 Thermoplasmatales archaeon | reverse complement strand
CCCGAAGATAACTTACCATGCAGGGTGGCCTACCAACATCCGGTGTCCCGGTTTTGGCTTGGAGAAGTGGTCGGGTTTGTCTGGACAGCTAATCCTGACTTATAAGTGACAAGCTGCTCCCTTTTCATACTGCTACCTGTCCGGGAAGTGTAGTTCAGTAGGCAGAATCCGGGGTTCTTCTGCCGATGTCCTGATGCCGGCGGCGCGGGTTGTAACGCTTGAAGTACGATGCCAGTTCCAGCCGGGCCTCAGCGATCGATCCATATGCTTTCAGATACACTTCCTCGTACTTGATGCGCATTCCGGCCATTTCGGCCACCCAATCCGCTCAATTCGGCCACCCTCGGAGCGGAGCGACGCAAGGCAACCTAATTTAATCACATAGTGGCCGGTTTGGCCGTCTGTTTTTGCCTTTTCTTTTTTCTCATCGAATCTCCTTTCAGATTAAATTTGTAGGCAGAGTGGACCAGGCGGTCCATGATGGCATCGGCTACGGTGGGATTGCCCAGCGCCTGATGCCAGCTTTCTACGGGCAGCTGGCCGGCCACAATGACAGAGCTTTTTCCCTGACACTCCTCGATCACCTCCAGTATGTCTTTTGCCTCTGTCTCGCTAAGTGCCGAGAGTCCAAAGTCGTCCAAGATCAACAGCTGAGTGCGCCCCAGCCTGGTCATCAGTTTAAGATAGCTGCCGTCGACCCTGGCAATCTTTAACTCTTCCAGCAGGCTGGGCACCCGCAGATAGATGGTTTTGAAACCATGGCGGCAGGCGCCGTTGCCAAAGGCACAGGCCAGATAGGTCTTGCCGGTGCCGGTGGCGCCGGTGATGATCATGTTGTGCTGCTGTTTTAGCCAGTCGAAGCCGGCCAGAGAGGCGACCAGGGGCCTTTCCAGGCCCCGGGCGCCGCTATAATCCAGGTTCTCCAGACACGCCGCCACCTTGAGCTTTGCCGCCTTTAACAGACGCTCCAGCCTGCGGTCCTCGCGGTCGGCCAGCTCCCGGTCTACCAGCAAAGAGATCCGCTCCTCAAAGCTTAAGGATTTCGCCTCGGGATTGACCCGCTGCTCGTCCAGTCCCTTTACCATGCCAAAGAACTTCATCTGGTTCAGCTTGTCTATGGTTTGACTTATCAGCATCTGGTTATCTCCTTTACCTGATAGTAATCCGCTCCGCGGATGTTTTTGTGTGAGACGATAGGCAGCGACTGCTGGCTGTCAATCGGCAGCGCCTCCAAGTTGTTTTTAAGCATCAGTTTTACGCTTTTATACGAGAGAGCCCGGGCCTCAAAAGCCCGGCCCGCCGCTGCTTCTAAGCGCTCCTTGGGATATGTTTTGGCCAGGCGGATCAGCCCCAGGGCGGCCCGGTAACCCTGCTCGGGATGTTTTTTGGACGTAAGGATCGCCTCTGTCAGCTGCTTTAGGTTGGGGCCGATGGCCCCGGCCCAGTCAATGATGCGGGTGGGTGTCCACTCCAGGTACTGGCGGTGACGCGCAGGCATGTGCTCGGGCTGGGTGGTGTGAGCTCCCTTTTTTAGACTTCTCAGATGCGAGGCGATCCGTTTTCCCTTGTAGAGGATCTCCACCGTGGAAGTGGTGATGCGCACATCGACCTTTTCCTTGACCAGCGGGTAGGGGACGCTGTAATAATGGCCATACACATCGACGTGGTAATCGATGTTTACCGTGGCTTTCTTAAAGCGGGCAAACTCGTAAGCTATTTTGGGCAGGGGAAGCAGCGCTGGAACGTCGAGCGTCTCAAACAGGCTGCTTCTGGTGCCATCCAGCTTGGCAAAGGGCCGGCTGTTGAGCTTTTTTAGCAGCTCGGCGATCTTTTGGTTTAGCTCGGCCAATGAGAAGAAAGTGTGGTTTCTGAGCGCTGCTAGTATCCAGCGCTCGGCGACCAAAACGGCGGCCTCCACCTTGGCTTTGTCCCGGGGAGAGCGCACCCTGGCTGGGATCACCGCAGTTTGGTAGTGCTCGGCCATATCCAGGTAAGTGGGATTTAGATCCGGCTCGTAGCGGCAGGGCTTTGATATCCCTGACTTCAGATTGTCGGGGACGGTGATGCGGGGCACGCCGCCAAAGAACTCAAACGCGCGCCGGTGGCAGTCTATCCAGCTGTCCAGCTCCTGGGACCATACCGCGCAGGCATAGGTATAGCTGCTGGCGCCCAGCACCGCCACAAACACCTCGGCCTCCCTCACGGCGCCGGTGTACCTGTCGACAACGGGCATCGTCTGGCCGGCAAAATCGACAAACATCTTCTCGCCGGCCCTGTGGACCTGCCTCATGCTTAAGTTGAGTTTGCCCTTATAGCGGTGATAGTAGTGGCAGAACTGGGTGTAGCGGTATCCCTCCGGGTTTTCGCTGAGATATTCTTCCCAAAGCAGCCTAAGCGTTACGCCCTTTTTCTTAAGCTCGGTGTGGATATATCCGTAGTCGGGCAGGCGTTGTTTTCCCTGTGATGCCGGGCCCGGGGGAAAGAGCCGGCGTATCAGAGCCGCATCGTCCATACCCTCTGGCTGGGGCCAGGAAAGCCCCGCCGCGTCGGCCTTCTTTAGGTACTCCGACACCGTACTTCTGGCCACGCCAGCGCTGGCGGCGATCTGCCTGCCGGTGAGCCCCAGCGCCCTGAGTCTCAGAACTTCTTTGATCTTTCGCATCGACAACCTTTCTCTTGCCAATCCGTCTCCTTTCGGTTTTACCTCTACTTGGAGACTGGTTTAACAGATTATGGTTGCCTGGCGCCGCTGGGCCGCTTTTGTTTCGGAATTCCGGCCGACGATTTCGGAAAACCACAAAAAAGTGGCCGGTATGAACCGAAACAGGTGGCCGCTTTACTCCGAAATGGGTGGCCGGATTAATCCGAAATCAGTGGCCGGGATGGGGCGAAATACGCACCAGGGGGCAGCCGCCGCTTTCGTTTTGCTCGCACAGGACCATAACCGGGGTCTT
>JACWAC010000141.1 GCA_014874235.1 Thermoplasmatales archaeon | reverse complement strand
TATGGTACTTTTGCTCATTATGCACCCTGTGAAATATACTCGCAGGGGAAGGACTGAAATCCTTTTTTGGGATTAATGAAGGTCAGCAAAGGGTTAGAAAGAGATGGATTGTTACAGTACGCAGGCCACTTGATGGATGGCTCGGCTCGGGCACCGATGAAGACCGTGCCAAGCTGCGATATGCTTCGAGGAGGCGCAAGGAGCCTTAGATCCGAAGATTGTCGAATGGGAATTCCTGTCCCGCAAGGGACATTCTCGAAAGAGAAAGGTAACCCCGGGAATTGAAACATCTTAGTACCGGGAGGAAAAGAAATCAAATGAGATGCCGTTAGTAAGGGCGACCGAAAGCGGCAAAGGGCAAACCGAATCACCTATCGAAAGATAGGAAAGATGTGGAGTTTGGAGTCAGGCTAACGCCCTGGATAATAAGTTCAAGTTTCTGGAAAGAGACACCTTAGAGGGTGATAGTCCCGTGGACGCATTTATCCGAGTTACAAGCTTGAATTTCCAGAGTACCGTGCGTCGGATTTCGCGCGGGAATATGGGTCTCACTAAGATCCAACCCTAAACATGTCCCGAGTCCGATAGTATACTAGTACCGCGAGGGAAAGCTGAAAAGTAGCCCGAAAGGGTGGTGAAAAGGACCTGAAACCAAGTGGCTATAAACTGGCAATGCGTGAAAGAAATGAAGTTTTTATTAACTGATCAGCGTGTTGCTGTCCGTGTTGAAGAACGGGCCAGGGAGTTCTGATCAGCGGCGAGGTTAATTCCTATAAGGAAGGAGCCGAAGCGAAAGCAATAAGCCCGCACCGCAAGGGAGGGGCAACGTGAGCTCGCGTGAAGTCGCTGGTGGGAGACCCGAAGCCGGTCGATCTAATCTTGGGCAGGTTGAAGCCTAGCGAAAGCTGGGTGGAGGACCGAGCAGGTTCTGATGTGCAAATCGTTCTGTTGACCTGAGATTAGGGGTTAAAGGCTAATCTAGGCCGGTAATAGCGGGTTCCCTTCGAGACTACCCGCAGGTAGACCTGAGCAGAGGCGTCTGGTGGCGTAGAGAAATGTATAGGGCAAGCTAACCTGAAAGGGTTGGCCCTCTTAACAAACTCCGAATCCGCCAGAGCCGTAGAAGCTTGGTGCTAGGGGATCGGGATAAGCTTGATCCCCGAGAGGAGAAGAATTCAGACGAAGGTTAAGGTCCCTAAGTTATGGTTAAGTGTAAACTAAAGGATGTTCGCGACCCAAGACAGCTGGGAGGTTGGCTTAGAAGCAGCCATCCTTCAAAGAGTGCGTAATAGCTCACCCGTCGAGGTTGCAGGCTCTGAAGATGGACGGGACTAAACCATACACCGATACCTTCGGACACAGAAATGTGATTCGGTAGGGGGGCGTGCTGCCGGGGCAGAAGTACCTTGGAAATGAGGTATGGACCCGACAGTATCGTGGATCCTGGTGAAAGTAGCAGCATAGAGTCGTGAGAATCGACTCCGCCGAAAGGGCTAAGGGTTCCTCGGCAACGATCGTCAGCCGAGGGTTAGCCGGTCCTAAGGTAATCCCTAACTCGAGATTACCGAATGGGAAAACGGTTAATATTCCGTTGCCTCAACTGTTCCGTCTCAACAATGACACTTAGGGATAGGTCGAGTGATCCCGTCAGGTTATTTTTGTCCATAAGTCGATGGAGTACCGTAATGGTGAGAAGTCGATCAAAGGACACAAGCTGCCCTAGCGGTGGTTCGGCCAATTCCTTGAGTCCGTGAAAATTTGTTGAGAGTCAAAGTTGAGTCCGTACCAAGAACCGACACTGGTGCCCCTGGGTGAGAAGCCCAAGGCGTATTGGACAAATCTTCGCGAGGGAACTCGGCAAACTAGCTTCGTATCTTCGGTAGAAGGAGTGCCTAGTCCGTGAAAGACTAGGTCGCAGTGGCTAGGGGACTCCGACTGTTTAACAAAAACACAGATCGCAGCGAGCCCGAAAGGGTGTGTATTGCGGTTGAAGCCTGCCCAGTGGCGGTACCTGAAAACCCGGTTCAACGGGGAGAAGGGCCGCTAAACGGCGGGGGTAACTATGACCCTCTTAAGGTAGCGTAATACCTAGCCGCTTAATTGGCGGCTTGCATGAAGGTCCAACGAGGGTCCCACTGTCCCCGCGATGAGTCCAGTGAAATCGATGTACTGGTGCACAATCCAGTCTCTCCCACGTGAAAGCGAAGTCCCCGTGGAGCTTTACTGCAGCCTGTCGCTGTGATATGGTCCTAGGTGTGTAGAGTAGGCGGGAGCCGTCGAAGGACGCTCGTCAGGGTGTCTGGAGGCAACGATGAAACACCGCCCTTTTGGGGTTATGTCACTAACCTGATAAAGGGACACCGATAGGTGGGCAGTTTGGGTGGGGCGCCACGCCCTCGAAAAGATAACAAGGGCCCCCAAAGGTTGGCTCAGGAGGGTCAGCAATCCTCCGTAGAGCGTAAGGGCAAAAGCCAGCTTGACTGGTTCATGCACAATGAGAGAACCAGATACGAAAGTAAGGCCTAGCGAACCACCCAGTCCTCCTTAGTGGGGGCGGGTGATAAGAGAGAAGTTACCCCAGGGATAACTGAGTCGTCGCCGGCAAGAGTTCATATCGACCCGGCGGTTTGCTACTTCGATGTCGTCTGTTCCTATCCTGGCGGTGCAGCAGCTGCCAAGGGTGGGGCTGTTCGCCCATTAAAAGGGATCCTGAGATGGGTTCACTACGTTGCGAGACAGTAGGGTTGCTTCTCCGTGGGAGTGCATTGATGCCTGAAGGGAAGGAGCCTTTAGTACGAGAGGAACGGGGCTTCGTGGCCTCTAGTTTACCGGTTGTCTGACAAGGCATTCGCCGGGCAGCCACGTCATATGCGGATAAGAACTGAAAGCATCTAAGTTCGAAACCGTCCCTGAAAAGAGGCATCGTCATCAGATCTCTTGTAAAAGACAAGTTTGATAGGATCGGGATGTAAGCGTCAAGCCGCAAGGCGAG
>JACWAC010000140.1 GCA_014874235.1 Thermoplasmatales archaeon | reverse complement strand
CGATGTCTCTGAAGGCCAAGAGTGCCAAGGTCGGTAACATCAATCAATCCGTAAAGCTATTAAGAGAGCGAGCATTAACAAAATCGTCGGAACAACTTTTTTCATAGGAGGGTAAAGGACTGGATTTCTCCAGCCCCTTCCACCTCAAACCGTACGGGACATTTTCTGTCATACGGCTTTCCGGGTCTGCTTCATCAGGCTGCATTATTCGGATAGGAAACCCTCCTATTCCCGTCCGATTTGGCTGCCTGATAGAGGGCATGCTGGATGTCTCCAAGCCTTTTCATGATCCTCTTACTCTTTCGAGAATGGAGTTCTTCATGGCATCCATATGCCCGTGCAAACGAGCAGAGTCCCTTCCCTTGTCCGGAGTTGTGCTGTCTCCGGATTCACGGGTACTATGGACTCCTCCGACCTCTTGCAGTCCATTGCGAATCCTTTCGCTGTTGCTTATAGATCCAGCTACCACTACTCAACCCCCTTTCACGGGCATGTTCATGGAGACTGCAAGATATCCCGAGTTACCACACATGACTTTCACCGCATGCCACCGCCATGACACCGGGGAGGCCGTATGCCCATTGGGCTTGATGGCATACAGTATTGCCTTCGCATGAGATAGACCATCTCGGCCCTCCCAAATAGAAGCTAACGGTGCTGATACGCGTTCACTTCCGTTGCGGCCTGCGGCTTTGCATTCGGGCAGCTACAGCCACCTCCTCACAGAGATAACAGTGCCCGTAACTATTCGGATCCGCCCATGGTTTCCGAAACCAAGCTCACATTGGTTAGTCATGTGTATTCCTCGGCGCGCCAATCCTGGCCTTTTCCTCCTTGGTCCTGTTTGACGTACCTACCATCGTGCAGTCACCTCCAGATGAGAAGTCAGACTTAAAGCTCTTCTCTTACTGGTACTATAACCACAACAACTCTCCTCTATCAAGTTGTCTAACTTAAACGGGAACCGTAACATTAAATACCTGGTTGAGGTGAAAGCATTGTGGATTCTAAGATGGTCATTGTCGCTATTCTGTCTGTATTTCTGATTTTTACTTCCACGACTTATTCAGTGGGTGCAATATCTGGAAACCCTAATCAACCAACGTATTCCTACCATGGGAATTCCGTAACGTTTTCGGGGAACAACGCATTAATTGGCATCGGCAGTGAATCTTTCGCTCAGTCATGGGCAGTGATGTCCATAAACGGAAGCATCCCGATAGCTCTGGTTCCAAGTCTGAAGAGGACGTACACTGAACAGATTGGGGAGGCAAATCTGGTGATAAGGGAGTACGTTAACAGTATGGTCAAGGTTTCTGAGATATATTCCTTTGCCAACGATAGTGTGGAGCAGAGCATAGTGGTGCAGAATCTGTTGCATTCCAACCAATCAATGGCAGTCTTTTATAACTTGAACCAAAGGGACGCTGCCAGCACTTCTGAACTAGAAATAAGCAACAATACCACACTTCAAAATACAAGTAGTAACGGAGTTTACACTCTGGGAAACCTTATCTGGGGGGTTTCCATTGGCAATTCTACGGTATCCTGGAGAAATTCAATGTCCGCGATGGGCGGTGGAATTTTAGCTCGAGGAGGGTTCGGAGAGAGTTTGACGTTAGCTTATTCTATACCCCAGTTGGTCTACAATGAAACCTACTCAATTGATCCCAGTATTTCTCAATTTCCTGTTACCAACAATGTGAATGCTAGCGGTGCGCAAATTTGGAGTTACGACGCGTTGGGTAACCTCCATCTGGCCGGTATAATTTCAATTTCTGCGTATAGTGATTCGGTTCCCGTTGGTGGCTCTACGAATTTCGGTACACTATTTGGCGCTAATTTTGAGCCAAACAACGGCTCAGCTGCAGGAGACGATTTTGATGTCAATTACATATCGCAAAGCCTAGAAATGACAGGGAATAGCGGAGGGATAGCAGATTCAATTAGTTATTATGTTGAAGACTATTATTATCAGAATTACCAGAGTACGAGTCCCTCAAATATGAACTCAGTACTCAATATTCTCTATGATGTCGCCGAACTAATTGCAAGCTACTACGGCATTCCCCTTGTAAATCCGTTTGACTTCATACAGCACAGCTCAATAGATACGTATTTCACAAATTCTATGACAGTGACATACAATGCTGGCTCTTCATACAACATCAGGACTGGGTATACGACGTACTATGGACTAGGTACGAATTATGGATTTTTGGACCTAAGTTTCAAACCTTCTTACCTATTTGGTGCGGACACAACAGATCAATTCACTTCGCCTGCAAATGGATATACCTACTCCAATCCGCTGTATGTGTATTTCGAGTATTCGGTAACGCTAAAAGTCTCTAACGGCTATCCAAATAATATCGCATCTGGAAGTCAGAGCACAGACTTTACCTTAGGGCAGTACGGGAGTTGAAGCATGAGAAGAATCATAACGATTATTTTAACTATTATTGCTATTCTGATTATTCTTTTCAGCGTTTACAGCGACACATCTATCCCGCCTGCGACTAAGCTATCCTCTTATCCAGCCCATCTTATTCGTCGGGGCGAAATCAACCTGAACTTCGGCAACGTCTCCTTTTCCTATGCCGGACAGCATGCTGTTTTTTATATTGCCGGTTATACTCTGACGCAGAACTGGAGTGCGGACAGTTCATTCGGTACTGTCGTCGTAATGATGAAACTATCTCAGAACTTGACTTGGCCATTCACAAATACTTCAGTATGGTTAGGTCAAATAGGAGTAGCCGCTAATGGTGTGCCTATTGGCTTGAATCTTGAGGGGAATTCAAAAATGTTTAATGGTACTGCGTTATCCTATGATTTCAGTTCCCTTTCCTCAAACTCCTATACCGGTCAGATCAACATTGTCCTTTCCGCTCACTTTTACTTCATTCTCTACTCATCCATATATCATTTTTCCGTTGATGAGGGAACAATGCATCTCTCTACAACATTGATTCTATCCTAACAAAGGTTGACGCATAGTGATATGAGCGCTATAAGAGAATTAACCT
>JACWAC010000002.1 GCA_014874235.1 Thermoplasmatales archaeon | reverse complement strand
GTGAACGCAGTTTCCAGTCTTTTCAAAAGTGATATTGCACCTTCAGGTTTTATCTTCTCTTGGAATGACGGAATTGCAAATATTCCAAGTCCACGCATCTGTTCAAGCTTGAAGCTTGAGGGAACCAAATCTAGAAATTCCTTGTTGTAAAAATAATGCGACCTAACAGCTCTTCCTACTACTTCTACAATCATCTCTCCATTGATCCTCTCAAACATGTCCCCGAATCTGAAGCGAACAAGGTCTACGATAGCTTCCCCAAATGAAAGCCTGTTCCTGACGCTCACTATGAAATACCCTCCCGATTCAACCAAATCTTCCAGTGATTTGAAAAATTTAGTTAATTGAGGTTCGTTGTTCAAAGCTCCGTTGAAAGAATAAATTATTCCGAATTTTCCTTCAATAGAGCCTATGGAAGATGCAGGAATTCTCGTGGCTCGAAAGTTGCTTCCGAGACCACTCTTTTCAATCTTTGATAAGGCATAATCCAACATTCCTTTAGAAACGTCTATGCACGTGAGTTTACATCTCGTTGCCTCCATAACTTTTTTAGCTTCTTCTCCAGTTCCACAACCTATCTCGAGTACTTTCCATCCTCCCCTATAGTGCTTTACCACAGACTCCACCTCTTTCTCTCTTATTCCGACGTTGATGAAATTGGCCTGAATTTTCTGATCATAGATAGGAGCTGCCGCAGAGAAGATCCTGTCTAGATTATCATAGTATTCTTCGAAATTCAGGTCCACGCTGAATTAAAACAAAATGACCTAATAAACATTAGTGATAAGTGTGACGCCAATATACGCAGGGAAAGGATGAGGTTCATCCAGACAAGATTATGGCAAAGATATTCTAGATATTCAAGACGCAAGTAATTCCCGATCCGTTACTTGGAATCTGAGGTTAGATCACTAAGAAAGGGAGAGATATCATTCCAGTATGGAGTGGAAAATTCAATAAAGAGGCGGTCTCTGTAGTAGATGACTGATGAAAATTGAAGGAACATAGCGAAAAATATTCGGAGAATTCAGAAACCGTAAGCAAATTTGAAAAATTCGACTTTGTTTCGCTTTGGAAGGGTAGAGAAAAAGTCAATTTACTCGAAAAAGAGATTCTGTCTAATTTTTTGGAACAGGCGGATGGGAGAAGGATTTTGGAAGCTGGCCCGGGAAACGGCCGTCTGAGTGGTGTAATACAGAACTATGCAAGCGAATATGTCACAACCGACATCAACCAGTCATTCCTAAAAGAGGTCAAGTCGAAGTATTTTCGGAGAGATGCTTTGTACATCGCGTCTAATCTATATCACCTACCATTCTCTGACAATTCTTTTTCGACAGTTGTAATCGTCCGCGTCTTTGATTTTGTATCCAAACCGTTTCAAGTACTCGATGAACTTCTCAGGATCATTGTTCCGGAGGGTTATCTGTTAATCTCTGTCGGTCAAAGACCATCGTTTTCGACTCTCATTGATGACATAAGATTCCATTCTTCTTACGATATTTCGAACGGTTCGAAGAGAGATAGTATAACATTTTCAAACCGAGACATCGTTTCGGTCCATCCAGCGGCATATCCCACTTTCTCCTATAAGCGGTCATTCATCAGGAATCTCTTTAAGGATGCTGGTTTCAAGGTGATTGCGATGATTTCAAGCGGATTGGAAGATTATTCCCTGCTTCGCTCACTTCCGGTTAGGTTCCTGTACAACTCAGGCATCATTTTTAGAGAATTACCGATTTTTCCAACAACTTTCTTCCTTTTGCAGAAGTATACTTCCGGGTCAAGCTCGTTACGAGCCATGAAAGACTTGTTGCAGTGTCCCTCATGCGGGTCAATGCTGTCAAACCAGATCAACCTCAGAGAAATATTGTGCAGCACGTGCGGATTTTCTGGGACAACAAAGGACGGAATTACAGACATGACATTTATACCCAAGGAAGCCCACGTCGCAGGTGAATTAGTGAAAAGGAGAGACCGACCGTAGATCCGCCCAGCCAAACTATCAGGTCGAGTCTTGATTACGCTTCCAATATGTTGAAACGAAGCTGGAGATTATCCTTTGGCCAATTCTCCTAAACAATGATGTATCAATTTTCCGCAGTTCCTGCTTGGTATTTCCTTTAATCGGGACTAAAGAAATCAAGAAACCTATAAATATCAACATTTGGATAACAAGACGTGGCCGATACTAGAAAGAAAGGCTCCAATTTTAGAATCCAGGGAATCCTTCTCATTTTGGCATTCATCTTCGCCGTGACAATCCTGGGAACAGATAAGAATCTCCAGACGGACTTCGGTATTGCCAAGCCATATTTCATTCACTGGTATGGCATGTTAGCTGTTGCAATAGTAAGCTTGATCGGGGGTGTAATATTAATAATATCTCCTAAACGAAGTCTAGGAATTGCAGGTACAATCGGTTCTGGACTACTTGCACTCTTCTTGATTTCAGATATTGCTACATATTCCACGCTGGGGGCTGGGCTGACAGCTTCACAATTTGCGACATATCTCTTTGGGGTATCAAAGTACCCCGGCTCGCTTTCTTATATCCCTGGCATTTACGATGTACTTTTCACGTCAGTTCTAGCAGCATTAATAGCTGGTTTGGTAGTCCTCAAGAGGATAGAAAAGACGTCTGATAATCAATTTCAGAAGACTTCATGAGGTGGAGTTTGGCATGAAGGGGCCAGAGTGAGCTGCATAACAACTAGATGGCTGTTATCCAAGGGAGTTCACCTTAAATGATTCTTCTGAAAAATGAAAGAAATATGTCAACAAAACTTACGGCCTTACTTGTTGTTCTCATCATGATAGGCGAGATTGGATCGGCTTCTGCAAGCATTCAGAACAATAAGAAGACGCCTATCAAACATCTAATCATCCTGATGATGGAAAATCACAGCTTTGACAACCTCTTTGGAGTATATGGCAAAACTCGATCCGGGAATATCGCCAAAGGAGTATCAATCCCTTATAACCTGCTGAGCCGTCCGGTAGCTCAGAACCTGACTCCTGTACCCACTGGTAGCTACTCGACCTCGAATCCTTATGAGGGTTACTACAACTATCATCGGGACTGGAACAACGGCAGTATGAATGGCTTTCTAAATGGTTCGGGTCCGAGTTCGTTATCCTATTTCAGTGTAAATCAAACGGCAATTGAATGGGCACTTGCGCAGAATTATGGGATCGGTGACATGTATTTCAGTTCGGTTCTGAGCGAAACCC
This sequence comes from Thermoplasmatales archaeon, assembly GCA_014874235.1. Lineage (GTDB taxonomy): Archaea > Thermoplasmatota > Thermoplasmata > Thermoplasmatales. The sequence continues at coordinate 17,792 of JACWAC010000002.1, read as the reverse complement.
TTCCGAATCGGTTGTACGGTCTTGCAGGTTACTCTCCGGTGAAACAAGACCAGCTTTCCCCTCCTCCATACGTTCTTTACAACGATACCATTTTTTCAGAAATGGATTCCTACGGGGTATCGTGGGCTTACTATTTCCTGAATCCTTCCTCCTTTACGTACCCACTAAACTTTATCGAAGGGATAGGAGTGAAGTCCTCTCACATCGATTCTTGGGATAATTTTACAAATTCCGTGATTAGTGGAAGACTGCCAAGCGTGACCTGGGTTTCACCAGTAGGAGGAGGAGCACAGAATTTCGATCAACACCCTGCATCAAACATACTGATAGGCGAAATATGGCTGTTCAACATCGTGGAGATGGTCATGAATAGTAAGATTTGGAATAGTACTGCAATCTTCGTCACTTACGATGAGGGGGGAGGCTATTATGACCAGATTCCTCCGCCGTCCATAGGGAGCCTCCAACTAGGATTTAGGGTCCCATTCATAGTCATTTCTCCTTATGCGAAGGAGAATTATGTCTCTAACACTGTGTTGACCCACACCTCTATTCTTGCCTTTATAGACTACAACTGGGGAATGCCCCCACTCAATCCCCTAGTCTCGAGGTCTAACGTACCCTTGGACTTCTTCAATTTCAACATCAGCTATGCGAACGGAGATATCAGCAGGCCACCCCTCCAATTCAATACATCCTTCCTAGAATTCAACAGGAGTGGTCTAGATTTCAGCCAGAGCACCGTTTATCAGTACAACAATATTGGCTCCCTCTTCCCGATGAGATTTCAGTTCAACTTATCGAAGTTGGCTTATTCCCTTCAAGGCTCATCTAACTTCAGTCTATCACAGGTTTCCAGTTCTTATTATGTGAAGGAAGATCACCCTGGTACATCCACCCCACCATATCTGATCTATGGGATGCTCATTCTGGCAGTCATTGTGGTTTCAGCCGTTGTCTTCGTACTCATGCGGAGGAGCATCAGGCGATAGCCTCTACTCAGGAATGGGGTCTGGCAAATAGCGTTACGATGCTACTACCCCAATGTATGGAGTAAATACCTTGGCGTTCATGTTCAAGCATTGGGTCAGGTTGAATTCAAATGTGAGGCTCGTGGTGGAAGAGGCCGCTACTGTAAAGGGATGGTTCAGGAAGGCAGAGTGAGACGAGAGGTTGAAGGACTCGTTCATTCCTGCGATTTCAACCGAGACGGCCGAAATATAGACTCGCATCATCGTGTATTTTCCTGCCGGAATGGATATAGAGCCAAGGAAAGAGGAATTGTTGAGTGATACCCCGAAAATGTTGACCGTTTTTGAAGAGAGCGTGTAGTTGGTCCATCCACTGGAGTTGCTGTGCAGTGAAATTGCAGAAAAGGTGATGAACACATCGGTAACTCCACCGTTCACTGGGTTATCTGCGGCAGATAGTTTAAGCGTTCCGTGACCGTAAGCCGTCACAGCGCTGTAGGCGCCCACTACAACCACTGCAATTATCACGATAACTACAGTAGCAAGTACTGTTTTGTTCACCATAATCAAAAAATACATTTCCAACTAATTGAAGGTTATGTTACAATATTCGAAAGGAAAGATAATCTTACTCTACAAATCCAAAGAAAGCCGTAACATTTGCAGAATCAGTTGCTCTTATTCTCCAAGGTGCCCTGAGGGATTCTTGGAGCGTTTCTCGATTCCTTTCCTCTCAATATTGAAAGTATTATCGCAACGAGGAGGAGTGCTATGGAAGAAAGGAGTGCTGTGTGCATCCCTGCGATATAGGCCGAAGACAGCTGGCCGTCAATTTTTCCGGCACCGACAAATATCTGGAAGGCGTAGGCTCTCGGAATGGATAAGGAGGCAATGAGCAGAGCCAACGAAAAGCTACTGAGCATTCCCATGTTTGCCATCGTTCTCAGCAAACCATTCGTTACTCCGTATGCCTTCGGAGGTGCGCTAGACATCACCGCACTGTTGTTTGGTGCAAAGAATGCACTGTTTCCCGAGCCGTATACTACCGCCCCAAGGACTACAACATAGAGTGAAGTCGACAACCCAAAGGTCAGATAGATCAGAATTCCAACTATCTGCACCGAGAGTCCCAGTGTCGCTACAATTCTCGCACCGACCCTATCGGAAAACCTTCCAGAAAGGGGGGCAACTACGCCTCCAAGAATGTAACCCGGGATGAGAAGTATTGAAGAACTCCACGGAGAGAACCCTCTAGGCCCCTGGAGATACATTATGATCAGGAACAGCACAGCGAATGTGGCCAGGGATTGGAAGAATGCCGCAAATATCGAAGCGGTCAGAATCCTGCTCCTGAGAATTGAGAGATCGAGCAGAGGGTGCTTGACGCGTCTCTCGACTAAAATGAATGCGAATATCATAAGGAAGCCGAGGAGCATTTCCAGGATTGACAGATTGTTCAAACCCGTGCTCGTGGTGTTGGAAATTCCGTAGAGGATCGCAAAGAGTCCCGCTCCCAGCAGAACAAGTCCGCCGTAGTCCAGGCTTTCTTTCACCCTTGGCGATTTCTCCTTCAACAGGTAATAGCCAGCCAGGGTGGCTGCAATACCTATTGGTACGTTGATGAAGAAAATATATCTCCAGCTTAGGAACGTCACGAATGCACCTCCAACCAGTATTCCGAGGATTGCTCCCAGAGACCATCCCACACCATTGTATCCAAACGCCTTTCCTCTCTCATTAGGTGGGAAGGTATCGGCCAAAATAGCACCAGCGTTGGCGTATATGAAAGCTCCACCCAGACCCTGAAGTATCCTGAAAAGAATGAGCTCGGTGCCGTTCTGTGAGAAACCGCAGAACAGTGAAAATACAGTGAAGAGCGCAAACCCAAGATTGTACATCCTGACCCTTCCAAACATATCCCCCAGTCTTCCGACCTGGGTAGTTGCGATCGTTGTGACGAGAAGGTAGGCCATTATCACCCACACCATAGTTATGATATCGGAATGAAGGTCTGTCTTCATCACCGGGAGCCCGAGAACGACGGCGGTGGTATCAATGGCGCTCATCGTCACTCCAGTCATGACTATCGCAACTGCAACCACGCGGCTTCTTCTCTCTTCATTAGTCAATTGAGGGTGCGCGAATGAGGAATTTTTCAACGCGTTCCGATTGCGGCTGAATTGAAAACACTTTCCAAAATAGTTGAAATTTGGATTTCGTCAGGAAAATGGCCATTTTTCTTTGTGCTAATTAAATATAATGACGATAATATACAAATATCAACCTTCAATAATGGTCCAATGATAAACATTCAGACTGAAAAAGTATCGAAAGAGACAGAGAAGAACCAAATCAAAACTGCAAGTAAAAATAGGAGAGAGGGTGGTCTCTTCGAGAAAATTTCAAATGCACTGATAGAAGCGTTCAGATCTGGGTAGTGGTTTGTTTATAGCTTCCAAGATCAATTATCAAATAGTCAGGAAGCCGAGCCAATCAATATAAACAAGTTTGTATTTTGTTTTCAGTAAAAAGAGATGTTAATATCTTCCTTGGCAAGCGGCAGCTCTGGAAATTCCACCTTGATCTGCAGTGGAAACACCTGCGTACTCGTCGATATGGGCATATCAGTGAGGAAAACACACACTGCACTTCAGGCTAAGGGAATAGATCCAAGGAAGATTGAAGCCGTTTTCATAACTCATGGTCACTCAGATCACGCTTCCGGCGTACACGCCTTTAGGCGTTCATTTCACGTTCCAGTTTACGGAACTTATGAGACCTCAGATATCTATGTTGAGAGGAGAGGTGGATATGGCGGGTATCAGGAAATGGGAGTGGAGCTTGACAACTACATCAAGGAGGGTGAGGACAGACAGATAGGAGACCTGACGATTGAAGCTGTCAGGATCTCCCATGATGCAAGACATCCCGTAGCATATTTCATCCACAACGGAAACAAGAAGGTCTCGGTGATAACAGACTTGGGCGAATCAAACCCCCTTCTCGAGAAGAGGGTTGGAGAGTGCAATGCAATCTTGATAGAAGCCAACCACGATCCCCTGATGTTAGAGAAAGGCCCTTATCCCGATATGCTAAAGAGGAGGATAAGTGGAGCAAGGGGACACTTATCAAACCTACAGACTGCAAAGATACTGAGGAGGGTGGTGAATGAAGATACGCCAGTCCTACTGGCCCATCTCTCAAAGGTTAACAATACACCCCAGCTCGCAATACAGGCGGTCCACGGTGCACTACGTGAGAGCGGTCTAAAGACAGAGAAGATCCGCGCTCTTGCACCATATAATGATTCGATGGAGCTCAGAGTCTGAATGAGAGCTACAATGTCATTTGCGGAAATGATGTCCCTAGCCAACTATATTGCAAAATACGAGGGTGGATTCATAGAAAAGAACTACCAGAGCGATATTGGCTTTTCTTTCAAGCTCAGGAAGTCAGGCATTGACTCGATCTACCTTCATTTCGTTGACGGAAAGCTCCTATTTCTGTCTCAAGAAAACGACATAGGGGGGAAAAAGAATGCTCTACCCATCGAGAACACCTCGATCTCCAGGATAAGGCAGCTCGGAACTGATAGAGTGCTGATGATCGAGGGGTCGAAGAATTTGGTCATCGAACTTATGGCAGGAGGGAACCTCTTTGTCCTGCAGGATGGTCTGATTGTCTATGCAAAGAAGCCCGGCAAGAGGGGAGCGAAAGTCCTGAAGGTTGGTGAACGCTATGAGTATCCGCAGTACATTGACCTGAAATCTCAAGAATTCAATTACGATACTGCAATCAGCACTTCGTCTAGCGATCCAGTGAGGACGCTTGCGGTGAGACTTGGTCTCTCCAAGTATGCAGAGGAAATAGACTGTGCCCTGGGACACTCGTTGAAGACTAATTCCGAAGTGATTGCAAATCTGGGGAAACTCAGAGAAATGATATCGGCAATCTACAGGGCAGCCGAAGAGGGGAAGGTGTACGTCTATCGGGATGAATTCTACGTATGGAAAAGTTTCTGCAGATCAGAAGAAGCAGAGGTTCTGAATGTTGAAGAGGGACTGAGGAAGATCTACCAAAGCAGCGAACAAGAGGGAAGTGGCAAAATAGATTCCATGAAGAGAAATGTGGAGAAGATGACGGCAGAGATGGATCGTCTGAGAATGACCGGGGAGTTTATAATGAGTCACCTCGCGGAGATGAACCAATTGATAAGGAATGGAAAGAAGGTAGATCCAGATCGGTACTCGGTTGACTATGACAAGGAAACGATCTCGTTCGTGGAAGAAGGTATGAAAATTGAATTGAAAATTAACGAGACAGCTGGTGAAAACGCGGACGATTACTTTGGGATGAGCAAGAGAATCAAGGATAAACTGTCAAGGGTGAAACTCGAACCCGAGAGGGAAGAGAAGAAAGTTGAGCTGAAGAAAGTGAAGAGAGTGTTCACAAATTACAGGTGGTTCATGACAAGTGACGGCAATTTGGTCATAGCGGGAAAGGACGCAGAAACCAACGACTCAGTTGTCAAGAAGTATCTAGGTGAAAGGGATCTTTATTTTCATGCGGACATACACGGAGCGCCTTCCGTAATTGTGAAAGTTACCAATACCCCAACGGATAGGGGAACGGAAGAGGCAGCAGGTTTTGCATGGTGCATGTCTAAGGCATGGAGTTCCAAATTTGGTAACGGATCCGTTTTCTATGTTACCAAGAGCCAAGTTAGCAAGACTCCAGAGTCCGGTGAATACCTTGCCAAGGGGGCGTGGATCATAAGGGGAAAAAAGAATTTCATCTCTCATCTCAACCTGGAACTTGCAGTTGGATTCCAGAAGTATGAGAACAGGGATTACGTTGTCGCTGCACCGGTCTCGTCAATTACTGGAAAGAAAGTCATAGTCGTTCCCGGAGACGGAAAGGAAGAGGTAGTCAAGGAGATTTCAGATTTTCTGGAAGTGGAGAAGGAATCTGTTTATCCGGCCTTGCCACCTGGCGCCTGGTCAATCCGAGAAAAAGTGGCAGTCTCTTGATAATTCCAGGATCTTTTGGTGAGTGGAATAACCACTGCAAGGGCAACGCATATAATGCCGATAGCTCCCCATAACAAGATTGGACTGCGATAGAAATATGCTAGCATGGCCTCGTATGCTATTGGTGAAAGGGGACTCAAGAAGTTGCTCAAAAGGGAGAATCCTCCATAGTATTCGCCCCTCCTACCTTCTGGGGCAATTCTCCCAATGACCGAAGTCATGGGAGGTGAGATCACATTCTCTCCTACCGTAAGGAAGACGACGTCAATGAACAGGAAGGCTATGTTCTTTGTTATTCCAAACACGGCGAAAGTAGCTGCGTAAATCAGTAGGCCAGCGGCTACCCTCGTCATATCACCCATCCTGTAGAAGAGTCTGTTTACGGGTAGTTGCAGTGTTACAACCACTACTCCATTAGTTGCGAACAGAAGGCCGATTATGTAATTGGGAATCGAATCGATGCCTGATAGAAACTGATTGAGGATGTATGCCCATGGTCCGGTGACAAAGAAAGCGAGAGACAGGAGGACAGAGATTATGAGAAACCTGCCGTCTCCCCTGGGAAACGAGATGAGACTCTTTTCCGCTTGTGGTGGGGCTTCGTTATAATTAATGTACCTATAGAACAGGTAGAATCCCAGACTCTCTGACAGGAGGGGAATAAGTGGAAGTATGGCATAGTTGTACGAGATCACGAAACCGGAAAGTGCCGGTCCTAAAGAAAATCCGATGTTCGCACCTATCCTTGTAAGACTGAAAGCATCGATCCTTTCAATGTCGTTAGTGCAGTCCGTCACGATCACCATATCTGCAACGGACTGAAGCGTAGCGACCGCTGCGAACAGAATGAAAGGTATGTAAACGTAGTAGTTGGAGAGATGAAAATTAATTCCCAAAAACATCACGAAGAAGATGATTGAAAGCATAGGCGGTAGCAGAAGTGCTATCTTCCTTCTTCCGACTTTATCAATAAGGTTCCCCCCAAAAATGCTTACCGGAATGGCTGCGATTCCAGAGAGCACGAACAATATTCCGATATCGATGTAAGGGATGGTCCTAACCTTCAGCAGGTAGATGGGTATGAAGACCCAGACTCCCGATCTCCCCATCAGTCTCAGCAATTCAGCTATCGATATGGTGGTGACAATCTTGTTCTGAATTACATTTCTGGAAATCGGAAGCTTCACGCTGTAAACTCCTTGATTGATGTGTGGATAAAAAGGTTGGGAACGGACAATTAATTAGAATTTCAAAAGTGGAAAAAAAGAAAAAAAATGTGAAGAATTACTTTTTTGCAGCCGACTCTTCTACCTTGTTAGGAATCGCGTTATCCAGACCGGAGAGGCTCTTTGCTCTTGTCTCGAATCCCATCCTCCTCCAGGCCAAGGTTGCAACAAGTCCCAGCAAGAATATTGCTAGCACTATCGTACCAGCGATCGAGAAAGGCAGGGTAGGCATGCCCACGTAGTATTGGTACGTGAGTCCCGCAATTATGAGTCCGGGAACTGTCCAGACCACAAACTGCACTATTGAGACATAGGTTGATCTCCTGTGGGTCGGGAACAACTCTGGCTCGAGCATCGCTCTTGACGCCCAGGTCGTCTCCAGAGGTATGAAGAGCAGTGTTGTCAGTACTATGATCAACAGTCCGTTTGTTGCTCCAGTCGCCAGGACGTAGATCCAGAGGAACAGGAACAAAACGAAAAGACTGCTATACGAGAAGATCACGAATCCCTTTCTGCTTACTCTCTCTATGAATACCAGACCAGCAACGACTCCGACAATGCCCATGAAGAGTCCTCCTGTCAGAGGAATCAGTGCATACAGATTTCCACCGAAATAGTTGTATCCCAGCGTATAGGTTATGAAAACAAATGCGGTATTCTGAGCAATTCCTATTACGAACAGGATAAGGAATCTTGCTCTCAGACTAGTGTTAGCCTTTACAGATTCCGTGTTTCCATCCTGGGATCTCCAGACCTGGTCCACGCTCACTTTTGCTCTTCCCTTTACCGCATTCCAGGGCATTGACTCCTTTACCAGTGCCCACGCGATAAACAGTGCAGAAAGTGGACCAACAAAGAGGATAATTATGGACAGATTAGCTTGTCCGTTGGTAAGATTCAAGAGTACAGGTATGAAAGTTATTCCGACGCCAATATTTCCAAAGTTCTGGACAACTGCAAGAGATTTGCCTCTCATGTGTGCTGGAACCGACTCTGCCATCATCGAAAAGACAGGTACTTCAATTCCGATCGCAGCAAATCCAACGAGTATGAAAGATATGACCAGCAGCGGAACAATTGCCGTTGTTGAAGCAACAGTAGTCGCAATTTCGTACACTATCATGCCTATGATGATCATTCCCGAAGATACCATGAAAGAACCTCTTCTTCCGATACGATCGGCAAGGCCGCCCGCTACCAGTGAACCGAAACCGCCAGCTATGTATGGGAGGCTCAATCCCAAGAACGCATACCTGTACGGAACGAAATTGTACTTAGCGCTTAAGAAGAATGCAGCAGGTCCGAAACTTTCAGCAACTCCAAAGACCAACATACCCATTGCAAGAGCTACAAATATTGCCCAAGGGTATTTCATCCCGCTACCTACACCCGAATTTTTAGAAGTGGATTCATTAGATACAGACGTCAATGGTTCGATAGCGGGATTAGAATTACTTGCGCTATTTGGTTGAACCATCAAGTGATGTATCAGTATAGTTATAAATACGTTTTCTCATACCAACTATATAGAATACATAGGGACGTTTTACTACCTAAATGACCTATGTAATTCCATTATTATTCTACTCCAAATATTTACAGGATAAATCTTAACTTTCTATATGTAAAACGAGCTACAAGTCCACACAACTTTAATCTAAGCTAACGCTATCAGAATGTGAATGAAGAGTGCGGTTGAAATTTCAAATTTTTCTTGGCGATTCCCTACATTTACGGGAATCAAAAAAGAATACACTCTTAGAAATGTCAACCTGAAGATAAAAAGGGGAGAAGTATTTGGCATAACAGGCTCAACCGGCTCAGGAAAAACCACCCTATGTTATGTGATTGATGGCTTGATTCCGCAGAAACTTCATGTTCCGGAAGGACAGGAGGAAGAACACGTAGGTGGCACCGTCGAGATCCTCGGTGAAAAGATAGTTAAGTTTGCCAGGTCAGGTCAGAAAATTATACTCAGGACCAAGGGAATCAAAGAGGGCAGTGTGGGATTTGTCAAGCAGGACCCTGAGAGCTACTTCTCCCACAGGTCGGTAATGGAAGAACTATCGCACAACCTCAACAAACTGCATATCTCCAGGGCTGACAAAGACCACAGGATCAAGGAAGCACTGGAGTTGGTTAAGATGAAGGGAATATTCAAGGTGGCATCAAAAGTAACTCCCTTCGAACTGTCTACGGGAGAACAACAGAGGCTGATGATTGCTAGCTTCATTGCCATGAAACCGGACATTCTGATCCTTGACGAACCAACCTCCGATCTGGATCCTTTGGGAAGGGGGGAAGTGATTGATGCTATACTTGCTATGAAGAAGGAAAGCGGCATGACGATAATCCTCGTTGAACAGGACCCAGAAACGCTGATAAAACTGGCTGACAGGGTAGCGGTTATGAACAAGGGTGAGGTAGTCGCTATCGACAATCCTTCTAACGTCTATTCTAGGGCCGACATCAAAAGATTCATCGATGTTCCCGAACTCATGGAATTAATCGGTCCGACTGGCGAGATTGGAGAGAAATTTGCACCGGAAAGAGTCAAGGGGTTTAAGGTAAGCAGGAAAGAGAAAGAAAAGGGGAAGGTGCAACTGGAAGCAAAGGACGTTGAATATTATTATGAAGACGGTACCAAGGCTTTAGACCAATTGAATCTGAGAGTACACGAAGGAGAGTTCCTCTCTCTTGTCGGCGGGAACGGATCGGGAAAGAGCACGATCTCCAAAATAGTCTCAGCAAACTTGTCTGGATGGAGCGGGAAGATCGTCTTCGATGGCATTGATGTTTCCAAAAGAAGCAAGAGAGACAAGATGGAGGGTTTCATTGGATATGTCTTCCAGAATCCTGACCAGCAGGTTCTTCAAGGCACGGTCCGAGACGAAATTTACTCCGGGCTAAATAGATCTGACTTTGACAGAGAAAGTTTCGAAATTCTTGCGGATGAAGTTCTGAAGAAGGTAAATCTGAAAGACAAGATCAATGAGAACATCAATGCTCTCAGCAGGGGAGAAAAGAGAAGACTCGCACTCGCAAGCGTGATTGTTACAAAACCAAAGATGCTCATAGTTGATGAGCCTGCAACGGGACAGGATTACAAGGGATCTACTGAGATTATGGATCTGCTTGCCGAGATTAACAATGCTGGAGTAACAGTCATGATCATAACTCACGACATGAGGTTGGTTGCAGAGTATACCAGAAGAGCGATAGTGATGAAGGAAGGAGGAATCATTTTCGACGGGACTCCGGAGGAGCTTTTCCAGAATGATGGGCTGATGGCAGAATCGTCCCTTGCCCCGCCCCAACTAGTGAGGATTTCCAGGAAGCTAAAGGATTCTGGAGTGCTGCAGGACATACTGCTTAACGCGAAAGAATGGCTGGAGCTTTTCAGGTTCGAGAGCGAAAAGAAGAATTTTGAAGCACTCAAATTCGTGGACCTGAAGCGGTACGCCAGAGAACTTGCTGCAGATGTCCTTAATAGGTTCGGTAGGCCAGAGAGCATAGTCTACATTGAAAGGGGAGGGATGGTCATCGGAAGGCTCCTGAGTGATTTCCTTTCCGTTAGAAGGGTTTATCCGTTGAGGGCCAGCTACTACACGGACGACGGTATTCCGATGACCCACGTCCACATAAGCGATTTCGAGTTCTCACTCTCGGCAAACGGAGGGTACATCCTCCTAGTGGACGACATTGCAGATACCGGGAAGACCCTCAAGGCGGCGAAGGAGGAACTGGAAAAGAAGACTCCGAGGAAGATCATTACGGCAACCGTTGCTTACAAACCCCAATCGATCATGAAACCAGACGCCTACGTCTACAATGTGGACAACAACACTTGGATAGTGTTCGATTACGAGGAAATAGAGACAGTCTCCAGGTTCATGAGGAAGGATAACAAAGATGGCCTCAAGTTCATGAAGGACAATTTTTAGTTCAATACCACAACAGAATGAATTTTTGCTTGGGTGCGACGTAAAAGTAAAGGCATGGAACTCTATCAGGTTCTATGCCTGAGTTAAAAGGGATCATCACCCCGACTGTAACTCCATGGAAGGGCGAAACCATTGACTATGATGCCGTAGATGCCCTTATGGAATTTCTTGGGAAAATAGGTGTCAGTGGAGTGTTTCCGCTGGGGTCGTCGGGAGCTTTTCCAATTTTGTCCGTTGAACAGCACGTGAAAGTACTGGATTATTTCATGGACAAGAAGAAACCAAACATGTACTTCCTGGGAGGGATAGGCAGGAACTCCGTTGACGATACTATCACTATGGGGCTGTATGCAAAGGAACTTGGAGTCGATGGAGTTTCGGTCGTTACTCCCTATTACCTCAGAATGTCTCAGGAGTCAATCTACAGATACTATGACAAAATCCTCTCTCAGCTGGATATTCCCGTACTGATTTACAACATACCACAGAACACCAACAACAACATAGAGCCGGAGACTGTCCTGAGGCTAAAGAAACAATTCAGCCAGGTCGCTGGAATCAAGGACAGCAGCGGAAACTTCTCAAGTTTCTCCACTCTCCTTGACGTAGTAGGAAAGGAGATAAAGGTAATCCAAGGACAGGATGATCTACTGCTGCCTTCACTCGCAATGGGTGCGGCCGGAGGGATTAATGGTACCTCAAACTTCTCAGATCTATCCGTCAGAGTCTACAACGAATTCACCAGTTCCAACTTTGCCGCGGCAAGGGCAACACAGGCAGTCCTTAATGAACTCAAGAAGCTTACAAACTCACTAGAATTCCCACAGGGTCCCCTTGTTGGCTTTATGGAGATGGTCTATCACAAAGAGACGGAGAGTCCATTCCCGATCAAGGACCTGGATGCCGAAGTGAGGAAGAAATTCAGGATAAGTGCGGAAGAGATTTTGAGGAAGTTAGGAACATAAGCTATAAGTCTCAGATTGGATATTAGAGAATATGGAGGCATACGGCGAAGCTGACAGGGTTGAGGATTTGCGGACCCTCAATTGTGGAGAACCGTATATCTACATAAAGGGAGCAATAAGACTAGCATCGAGAGAACTAAAACCGGGCCAGACCCTGATGCTTATTGTGCCGAAGGAGAAGTGGGTACTTCAGGATGAGACTTTCACTAGCATACTTGAAACTAGCAAGTTTGAGATTGTGGAGAGCAAGTACGAGCTTAATGTGGTCCACAAGTTGAGGAAGCAGTAAAGATGAGATGCTACTTGTTTATGGTAAGCTTCACAGTGACGGATAGGTCTACCATCTGTGTGCTGGAAGAGAACATCAAGCCAGCTCTTGAGGAATTCATAAACGTGGATCCATCGGACAGGTGGACGGTGGAAGATTTAATCTCAAGGTTTGCGAGGAAGGAAACGGTAACGAAGGACGACATAACTCTCGGATACGTATTGCTATCAGCCCCGGAAAAGACCGTAGAAGTTAGCCTCAAGGAAGAGGTAACAAAGACTATACTGGAAGGGCTGAAGGAGACAGCAGAGAAGCACGGATTCAGGTTTGTGAATTGAAGATTTTGAGAAGATCGTCGAAACTGTTTGCAATTTTGTAATCTCCGGAAAAATCAAAATCGCTCTTCTTTCCCAATCCAAAAGTGACCCATATCGCCCTCACACCCGCTTCATTGGCGCTCTTCACATCGGTCGCCCTATCACCGACATAGTATATTTGATCTGGTTTTTTTCCGGACTCTTCTTCTATTATTTTGAGTCCTTCGACCTTGTTTTCAATTGGTCTGTCTCCGCCAACTATGTATCTGAAATTCACCCCTGGGAAGAAACGCCTCACAATTTCAATCGTCAAATCCCTATTCTTCAGCGTGAGTATTCCAAGTTCGTTCTTCTCCTGCAACTTCCTAAGAACGGATTGTGAACTTCCAATAGGACTTGTGTCGCTATAAAAGGTACTACGATAACATTCCACGTAGCCTTTCATTATCTGAGGGAGATCCTTGTTTGGGACCCTGTACTTGCTCAGAATCTGAGTCAGTTTCAGGACACCGATGTATTTCGAGACGTCTCCCATTTCGTAGCCAAATCTTCCCGCTGACTCCCTGAAACACCTGACGATGGACTTCTCAGAATCTATCAAAGTCCCGTCCATGTCAAATATCAGCAGGAAGGCCACCATTCGTGATGGTTTTCTACAATAAATTGATGATTGTATCGCACAAGTGTACTGAAAAGGTTATTAACTTTACTATAATAACCTAAAAGGTGTAAGTTGAATGGCACTGCTAAAGGATAAGGATAAGCAATATCTCAAGGACGAATTCAAAAAGAACCTTAAGAACGAGGTAAAGTTGTACGTGTTTACTTCCGAAGAGGACTGCCAGTATTGCGATCAAACGGTCGAGATAGCCAACGAGCTGAAGGAGACGTCCGATCTGATAAAGGTAGAGAAGCTTGGATTGGACTCTGATATGGCTAAGAATTGGGGAATAGAGAGAGCTCCAACCACCGTTGTTACAACAAACGGCGGAACGGAACACTCGAGAATAAAGTACATAGGAATTCCAATGGGTTATGAATTTTCTTCACTGGTCGAGGACATCAGGAGAATTTCTAGGAACGATCCAGAGCTGGAACCATCAATCCAGAAGAAGCTGGAACAGGTGGACAAGCCAGTCACAATTAGGGTATTCGTCACGCCCACATGCCCCTACTGCCCGAAAGCAGTCGGTACAGCGCACAGGTTTGCGCTCGCTAACAAGAACATAACTGGCGAGATGGTAGAGGCTACAGAGTTCCCCGCATGGGCAGACGAAATGGGTGTCTCTTCTGTACCTCACATAGTGATAAACGGTGACGTGTCATTTGTCGGTGCATATCCGGACGAGAACTTCGTCGAATACGTCCTAGAAGCGTACAAGAAAACAGGCGCATAAAGCGGAGAAAACAATAGCAAATATTTAATTCTCTAGAGCATGGAGAGGAAAGGGGCCGTAGCTTAGCCCGGTAGAGCGCCTGGCTCATAACCAGGTGGTCATCGGTTCAAACCCGATCGGCCCCACTTTCTCTCTCTTTCTGTTTTTTGAATATGAAGATATATTCGTGCTTGAACACGTAAAATCCACCTGCAAGAGCTCTGTATCGCCACAACTCTTTTTGATTTCTCTTTGCTCTGGTATCCTCAAAATTCTTGGCGATGATTCCAGTCAGTTTAAAGCCGTTTTTCATGACCTCTTCCATCATGTTAAACCCGAGAGGAATCCATTCACCGTTTTGGTATTTGTCTCCAGCCACCAGAACGAGATATCTTCTATCCTGTAAGACTGACGAAACCCGTCTGACCACCCTTCCAAATTTTTCAAGGAACTTCTCCACAGAACGTGCATTAGAGAGGTCCTCTGAGTGATCGCTGAACTTGATAATATCAAAATATGGAGGGTGCACAATCACCAGCTGTACTCGAGAGATATGATTCCTCTTGCAGAGACCGTTAAAATCTATCCTTGTGCTGTCACCAATCGCAAGCACCGACCGCGTTCCGTACTTGTTCGGTTCCTTTGCAATAAGTTCAGTTGCTTTTTTTACAATATCCTCATTGATCTCCACGCCTATTCCATTTCTTCCTAGACGATTGCACTCTATCAGGGTGGTACCGCTTCCTGCGAACGGATCAAGAATCCAGTCTCCTCTCTTGGTGTACCGCAGAAGGAGCTGGTGAGGTATCTGGGGAACAAAGTTTCCCCAGTACCAACCCAGATGAGCGCCGGAAGTATCTCTTCTTTCAAAGGTCCATAGACTGTCCGTCAGAACTTCATCATACTCTTTCCATCTGTACAGATTTATGTCATTTATACCGTTTGTCTTGGTTCCGGACAGCGACTTGATCAGCCTCCTGACATAATAAGATGCCCTGGCAAGTGTTTTAGCCTCAACTATCTGCCTGAGGTCCTCCTTGACTGGAAGGTAGTTGATGCCATCCCCCATTCTGGGGTTAACCTCATTTTCAATCTCCGTGATTATCTCAAGAACACTCTTCTGCAAGAGGTCCTTCTTTCTGTACCTTAGTACATTGCGTAAGGAGTCGATTAGGGAGTCCGCTTCTCCGACACTCTCATAATCTGCGTGTTTCTTTTTGTGGGAGACAGAAGACTTCGACACCATTCTGAGTTTTATCAGTTTCTTCTATTTTATGATATTCTGCCTCTCGGACATCTCGGAGATTTCATGCGACAATCCTCTTGGCAATCTGCGGGAACCAAGTATCTCTCAGTCTAAGCATGTGATCATGAGCATCCCTGTGTCGAATGGAGTTGGGGTCAGCAGCGGGATTCATTGATGAAAGTTTGCCTTCGAAGTACAGGGCCTCTCCTGCCATTTCCCGCTCCATCAAAGACATTGGAAGCTCAAGGGCGGATAAGACCTCGTGCCCAAATGTAATCTCAGGAGCAGTTATGTCCGGCCACCTGTCTGGCGTCACGGGAGTATCTAGTGTTGAAACGGAAAATAAGCTTCTGGCGGTGGCATCCCTCTCCGTCAAAGGAACGCCCAACGACCATCTTTCCATCAGAGTCCTGATCATCGAGGTGTGCCTGAACTCTTCACTGATCACTGTACCGGGCCTGATCCAGGCGGAAACAGCAATAGTTGGAACTCTCACTCCCAGTCTGTCAAACCTGAATCCCATTTCTCCGGGTCCAGAGGAGTCAGGTGAGGTGGCGGATGGAGGAGGAACGTGATCGAAAGTTCCGCCGTGTTCATCGAAAGTGATTAAGAAGAAAGTGTTGCTCCAGTTTGAACCGTTGTCGGATGAAGAATTCTTTATAGCACTATAGACCTGAGAGAGCAGATGCTCCCCTCCCAGGATCGCGTTCTGTCTTGGGAGATGAAGATCTATTCTGAGCCTCCCCATTATGGGGGGATGCATATCCGTGTGAGGGTACACCATGTTGGGTTCTATGAAGGAATAAGCGGGAAGGTTGCCGCTTCTTGCGTCCACAAAAAAATCGTCTAAGGTGTGGAATCTGGTTGCGAAAAACGGGTAAAGCCTTGAAGCATGTATCAGGGCAGTAACCGGTAGGATCTGTTCCGGATCGAAGTAGACTTTCCAGCTCACCCCTTTCTCCTCTAATCTTTCAAAAATCGTTGGCGCATCATTCTTTACCGAGAATTTTCCAAAGGGAAGATTGTCAACAAAACCAGAAGAGCTTGCAGCATGAAAGAACGACCTGTTGGCAAATGTTTGGGTCGGAACGTCGCAGAACCAGTGATCAAAGACGGCAAATCCTCTTGCTATTGCGCTTAGTACAGGTAATTGGTCCGGTGTGTATACCGCCATTATCTGAGCATATTCTTTGTAAGTGGGATTTCGTTTCATTTCCGACTTGAAAGTGCTGATGTAATCCGCTACAAAACCGTCCATGGTGGGAGTTGAAATTGAAGGCGGACTGTTGAAGGGATTTTTCATATCGTCAACGTCACTAAATTTGTTCCCTTCCGGATCGAATTTCCCGAAAAGTTGAGTATTCACGTGGGGATACTCTTCTCCAGGATTAGGGTCAGGAGTATCCATGTTGTCTGCAACGTGGAGTGGCACAGATGCGGGAGCATCATTTAACAAACCTGAAGGAACTGTATTTGAGAGCTTCTTTCCATTGATCCCTTCAAAATTTGGCATTTCACTTTGGGAATAAAGACTACCAAGAAGAGTATCGAATGACCTATTTTCAAACATCAGCACCACTATGTGGTCCAGGGCATGGCTTAGCTCTTTTTCACTCATTGCTACCAAATATTCAATGGCAGTTCCTATTTATCTTTGCCGCTGGATTGTTGAAATTAAGAAGGACTGTCTGATATCAAGACAGGTGAATGTGTAAGGCCATTTACTGTTTCAATTTCTTATAGTTTCCCTCTCCAGTAAATTCCAAGTAGCTTCGATCTCTAAGAATTTGAAGTTGTTGCCTTATTTTGTCTTTCACGTGTTTATTTTTTGGATGTAGTCTAGAAAGTTCTTTCTCAAAACCATAAATTTCCTTAAGTGAAAACCTACTCTGAAGTTTTTCTATAATCAGCACTATATCTGAAATCCATCCTCTTGAATCTAGGTCGCCCTTCAGTATCTTATCAACTGATGCCCATTGATTCATAACTTCATTTTTAGGAGTTATCTCTTGGTTGTTGATTACGTCGATTTGTCCTATTCTAGGAATATAGTCTAGTAGGAAATTACTCCCAATCCAACCTCTCCTTCTTGCAGTTTCTCTTAGGGGATTTCGTGGTTCCAAGCTACTTTCGGTTATGGTAAGCCTATGTATCAGGAGTGCGTCTGCGACAACCGGGACAGTAATCTCATAATGCAAAAGTAACAAAGAAGGGAATTTACCTTGTTGTAAACTTCGTAAGGTGGGTTCATATTCAGCCCCTATTATTTTGTGAGGGAAGCGACCCCTGGGGAAAGAACGCATGCTCTTCAGTTGGAAATTTTCCCTTCCAAGTTGGGGGATTAACATAACTTGTTCATCTGAGTGGTCGCAATAAAAATCGTATACCTTGGTGTTGTTTGGATATTCAGTGAGATTTGCACCACACTTGGGACAATATAAGTCTGTCT
>JACWAC010000139.1 GCA_014874235.1 Thermoplasmatales archaeon | reverse complement strand
GATAGAAAGAGAGGAGATCAAACCCGACAAACACACCGCCAGAAAGATAGAAAAATTGATGGGTGTCAGGATCCTGGAGAAGGTGCAGTGACTTCGGAATCTTCTACTCTCCTTTCTCCTTCGCCTGGACGCTTGAAGGAAGTGCCTTCATTGGTGGGAACAGTATTACTTCTTTGATGGATGTCTGATTCGCAAATATCATAGATGGCCTGTCCAACGATATGCCAATACCGGCAGTCGGCGGCATACCGTACTCCATCGCAGAGACAAACTCCTCGTCGAACGGGGGCGCCTCTTCGTCCCCCTTCCTTCTCTCCTCGTCCTGGTACTCAAACATCTTCCTCTGATATATGGGGTCGGTCAGTTCTGAATATGAATTCGCAACCTCCATTCTTCCTACGTAGAGTTCAAATCGTTCCGCCAGCAGCGAGTTTCCTCTTTTGACCTTTGTGAGCGGGCACATGAAAGTGGGGAAGTCTAGAACGAAGGTCGGCTGCAGCGTCTTGCTCTTCAGGTACTTGTCAAGCAGGGAGTCGGCCACGTGATATCTGTCGGGATGCTTCAGTCCCAGTTTTTCAGCTACGTTAACTCGTGCTGCTTCTTCCTCGGTCATTACAGAGACGTCTATGCCGGTTATCTTTTTCAATTCCTCAACCCAGTACATTCTGGCGAAGGGGGGGGTGAAGTCTATTGTCTCGCCCTGGTATTCGAGCTTAGTGCTCCCAAAAGTCTTGAGTACGAACGAGCTTAGCATGCCTTCCATCATTCCCATAAAGGTCTCATAGTCGCTGAATGCTTCGTAGTATTCTATCTGGGAGAATTCTGGGTTGTGGGTCGTATCTGCATCCTCGTTCCTGAAGTCTTTGGATAGCTCATAGACCCGTTCTGCTCCTCCTATTATCAACCTCTTAAGGTAGAGCTCGTCCGATATCCTAAGGTACATCTGCTTGTCGTCTAGCGTATGATATACTGTAGTGAACGGTCTCGCAGCGGCTCCTCCATACAGATCTTGCAGGATCGGGGTCTCGACCTCGACCGCACCCCTCGCGTCGAGGATCTCTCTTACGTGATGTATGAACCTTGACCTGATCTCGAATGTCCTTAGGACCTCCTGGTTCATTATCAGGTCTAGGTGTCTGTATCTGTATCTTGCCTCCGTGTCCTTAAGGCCCTGCCATTTGTTGGGGAGGGTCTTAAGCGTCTTTGAGAGTATCGTCATCTCTCTGGCGTTCACGCTTATCTCTCCCCTCTTGCTCTTCATAACTATGCCTCTTATTCCTAGAGTATCGCCGATCGATGAGTTCGTAAGTACAAGAAGCGACTTAGGGTCAAGCTCGTTGTTCCTTATCAGTCCCTGGACCCTGCCGGATCTGTCCTGTATGTCTATAAAAGTGATTCTGCCCATCTGACGGACCTGCATAGCGCGTCCTGCAATGCTTACCTCCTTTCCCTCCAGTTCGGAGAACCTTTCCTTTATCTCATTCGCGTGGTGAGTAACGTTGTACGAATAAGGGTATGGTTCAATTCCTGCCCTTCTCAGGGCGTTTATGCTCTCTAGCTTTGCCTCGTCTACGGTAACCATATCGTCACCAGTTCAACATTCTCAAAAAAAGGTGTTTCATATAGCACAATTTCTTTCCACCTACGGCTGCAGGTAGCATTTTCTATTTTAACAGCCTCGCTCTGATCAGAGCCCTCAGCGGCACACCGTCGATCTCATCCTTGGTAGTCTTGTTTGTAAGGACTACGACCAGAATCGGGTTCCCCTTCTCTTTCTTTACTGCACTGATTGCCTTCGATATCGTCTCCCCAGTGCTGACCACGTCATCTATGAGTACGACGTTCTTCCCAGCGATGTGAGCATAGTTGCTCGAGAACGTACCCTCCCCCTTTGAAGTTATTGACCTATAGATTCCTAGTTCTGTCCCGAGGATATCGGAAATGAAAGTTGAATAGGGTATCCCGTTTATTGTAATACCAACGACCGTATCGATGTCCTTCTCCAGCCTGTGAGTCTCCTCCTCAATAATGTCAGCCATTATCTCCGCTATGTTGTAAATCCTGTTTGAATAGGCCCCGATACTCCTCCAACCGATCTTGACATCTCCTGGTGCCTTCTCTATCTTGGACTCTCCGCTCAGTAACCATATAATAGTGTTAAGGGAAAGGTGCATCTCTGTTGCTATATCCTTATCATTCATTCCTTTCTGTTTTAGCTGTTTTGCTGTCTCTGCAAGTTCTTCTATACTCTTCATATTTTTCACCAATTCAGCACTCATAGGGGTCATCACAGCCTTAGCTCAGCTGACCCTCTTATCATCACAATTTCGAATATGCAATAAGGATATATACTCTTTTTGAGGAACTGGGTGTACGGATACAGCCTACGTTTTCTACGCTTCAAGCACTGCTGCGGTTCCCTGCGTAGCTTCAAACGTTCCGTTTTCCGCCCGCTCCCCCTGCATTCTCTGTTCTTACTCCCCCCTCGCCACCAGTTCGTTGGAGGTCGTGATATCATTGAGTTCTTGGTCGCAATATCTAATGGAACAAGCGATTCTTCCTCTGAACGCAGATAGGCAGATGGGATTTGTTGTTGGTTCAAAGGAATATGTACTAAGGGGTGTGGGACACTATTCCTCGTCCCTCACTTCCCCCTTTGATTTTGTGATTATGACGTAGACCCTCTTCCCCAGGTATCTCCTGGGAACATCTGCCTTTGCAGATGTGCCCTGCTTTGTCACTGTTCTCTCTAAGATACCCTCTATATCATTGTCCTTGAGAGTCATTGTGCTGTTCAATACGAATATCTTCCTGCTCAACTGTTGTTAATAGCATGGAGGATAATAAACATGTCTATAGACATGCTTATATTCTTCCGTGTTATGTGTTATTGAATGCCCAAGGTCTGGGATGACGACATAAAGCTGAGGCTTGAGGAGATTGACGGTATACTTGCAAAGAAGTACAGACTGGCTCATCCAAAAGAGAAGAGGGACTGGAGAACATATGAGCAGCAGTTTTCCAATAGGATCAAGACTG
>JACWAC010000138.1 GCA_014874235.1 Thermoplasmatales archaeon | reverse complement strand
GGTAGACTTGACCAGCAACAAGGTCGATTTTGATTCCCGCATTTGGCGCATAAAGTATTTTATGCCAACCGTAGTTTGACAGACATTGAAGAAATTCGATGTAGTCATCATTGGGGCGGGAATTACTGGACTGGCCTCGGCTTATCATATCAAGAAAATGAGTCAAAATCTAAAAGTCGCAATTCTCGACAAAGGACCAACTTTTTGTCAGGGAAACACCGCAAAGAGTTCTGCAGCTTTTAGAGATCTGTTTTCTTCAGACGTCAATAGAGAGATCACTCAATCCACGATTGAATTCTACAGGTACATTCAAAGGGACATGGGGATAGACTTGGGCATGCGTTTCAACGGGTATCTTTTTCTGGGAAATCGGAAATTTCTAAATGACCCAACCTTCAAAAGCTTCGTCGAGAAAGGAATGGCACGTTACGTATCTAAGGAAGCTCTGACCGGAATGGGGCTGAGAACACGACTGAGTGATGAAGAACTGTCTGTGATGAATCTATCAAACATTGATGGAGGGTTGTTGGGACTCAATTGTGGAATCTTTGCTCCGGAAAAGATTTGCGATTTCTACGGGAATGAGCTAAAAGGGATGGGAGTGGAGTTCTATTTCGGAACGGAAGTTACACCACCGAATTTGAAGCCAGATGTTCCTCTTGACTTCCCTGGAGAACCGTTTATTTGGCAGAAGACATCTTTGAAAACCATAGAAACGAGCAAGGGAGAGTTTGAAGCGTCTGAATTTGTGTTCTGCACCGACGTCTGGACCGACAATTTGTTAGATAACACTGGCATCGACGGTCATACAAGGGGGAAGAAGAGACAGGTCTTCCAGATTTCTGGTCCGGAAGTTGAGAGCCTAGTAAGAAAGGAATTGATAGATGGCCAGAACACAATGCCGTTAACGATCCTTCCTTCGCATGAAATTGTCCTGAGACCGGATCCCGAGAGCCATTCCATTTGGGTAACTATAGCGGACGACTACAACCGAAATTTCTCAATTTCCGATGACCCTCAACCGGAACCGGAGTTCTATGAGAAAAACCTGTTCCCGATAATAACCGCATATCTGCCCCAACTGAAGAATTCCAAAGTGAGTTCCATGTGGGCCGGATACTATGCCTATAACACCATCGACAAAACTCATTATGTATTCAGGGACAAGAACATAATCGTTGCAACCGGATCGAGTGGCAGCGGAATAATGAAAGCGGATGCGGTTGGAAGGGTGGTAGCGGCTCTTCAGTCTGGAAAAGAAAAGACCAAGCTCTTTAACGAGACCGTTATAGATACATCTGACCTGGGCATTCACAAGAGGAAAGTGAAAGAAGAGGAAATGGTAATCTAGCTGTACCAAGTATTGTGTGCAATTCTCTAGCAGCTTGCCATATTAAATTCGCTTACAACATTTAAAAACCTTTTTACTCCAAAAGTCACTTTCTGACTATGTCGATGAATGCACCAGCTAAGAGAGAATTTTCCATACTTGCCAATACAATGAAGCCTTCTGCGATAAGACTGCTCCTTAAAGTTGCAAATCAACCAGACATGATCTCGTTCGGAGGAGGACTCCCGAATCCTGAGTCTTTCCCCCTGGATGACGTTAGGAAAATTTTCGATGAGCAGCTGGCAAAGAATGGAAAGAAGATGCTACAGTATGGTGCAACTGAAGGACTGGAATCTTTGAACGTCGCACTCTCTAAGAGATTGAAGGATAAAGAGGGAATAAAATCAGAACCTACCGAGATCATTCAGACTACCGGTTCCCAAGAAGCACTCTACATGATTGGGAAGATATTCGCAAATCCGGGAGAGTATGTAATAACAGAGGCTCCCACATATGTTGGCACAATATCTGCACTAAAGGGAAATGGGATAAGGATGATAGGCGTGGATATGGACCATTATGGAATGAGGATGGATGCCCTTAGGGAAACGCTGAAGGATCGCCCAAATCCAAAGTTCATATATGTTATACCCAACTTCCAGAACCCAAGCGGAATCACCATGAGCCTTGAGAGAAGAAAGGAACTCCTCGAGATTGCAAACGAAAGGGGCATAACCATCATAGAAGACGATCCCTATGGAGCGCTTAGATTCGCGGGCCCCCACGTCCCTACGCTTAAGTCAATGGACAACGATGTTGTTTATCTTGGAACTTTCTCAAAGGTTCTCTCTCCGGGCATCAGACTCGGATATGTGGTGGCACCACACGATGTGATTGAAAAATTGAACGTCGCAAAACAGGCACTTGATCTTGCATCGAGTTCTGTATCGGAGTACATCGCTGAAGCATACATTTCGGGTGGATATATGGAAAAGCAAATCCCAAAGATCATTGACCTGTACAGGGAAAAGAGGGACCTGATGATCGAATCGTTTGGGAATTACTTCCCGGAAGATGTGGAATTCACCAGGCCAAACGGAGGGATGTTCTTGTGGGTAACCAGGAGAGGAGCCAATACCGACAGTTTGTTCGAGGAAGCAGTCAGGCAGAAAGTCCTGTATGTTGTCGGTTCCGCATTTTACCCAGATGGAGATAATCACGAATCGATGAGGCTCAACTTCACCTACAGCTCGAACGAAAACATCGTGGAAGGAGTGAAGAGGCTGGGAAAGCTCTTCGAGACCACTGGAAAGTAGATTTTCTGGGCAGTAGAAAATCAACCTAGAGTCCCCACGGATCGGTAAGACGAGTAACTCTAGGATTCCATATATTTCTTGAGACTTGAAGCAACTATTTCTGAAACGGTCATTTTTGAAAAGGGACCTTCAACGGTATCAGTAGTTGATATGCTGTCAACGAAACCGGCGTATCTGGATGTTCCAGAGACGAAGAGGCCGTGGACACAATACACATTTATCGCCTTAGCACCACTCTGCTTAAGGACCTTGGAGGATTCCAGTATGGTGCCACCGGTAGAGATCATATCATCCGTTAGCGCAACGATCTTGTTCTTCACGCTGAATCCTTCTGGTATTGTAATCTCCACTTTCGTGTCAGAGACTCTCTTTTTGTTCAGGTAGACAGATTCCAGGCCCGCGAACTTTGAAATGTTTTCTCC
>JACWAC010000137.1 GCA_014874235.1 Thermoplasmatales archaeon | reverse complement strand
TTTGTCATCGATCTTCGTACCGAAAAAGATATTGTAACGCCGCTTGGGGAACAGATGAAAAAAGAGCGTTGTCTTGCCGCCTCCGGTAGGGGCAATGGCGGCCAGATGTTCTCCCTGCCGCCAGCGGAAATTTACCAGAAAGCTGTCCCATGTTATCCGCTCCACATGGTCAGATGCTTAGTCGCTGCCAGCCGTAAAATACAATTACCAGGCCGACAATTATAATTGCCAGGGCTATTACTTTTGACGTCATGACTTGATTTCCTCCATTTTCGGTTTGACCGTAAATCTGAACTGCGGCAAGAGATTATGGTTGGCGGCAACGCCGATCAGTATCGGCGAGACCGCCAAGAGCAGCGGCCCGTACTTGCCCGGCGCCGCCAGTTTTATCAGCAGCTTTCTTATTTTTATATCCACACGGGCCAGATTAATCAGTTCTTCCACCACCTTATCCGACCCCTCGGCTATGATTTTGCCGTCCGCCTCATTCACCATACCCACCATCAGACCCAGAGAATCAAAATAGGCCTTAAGGGCCGTGGCCACACTTTTTTCCTGCGGCCAACTGCGGGCACGTGCTTTTTTTGACTCCGGTGGACGCTTGGGCGGAAAATCAGAAATTACAACAATATCTTCTTTTATTTCTTTTTCTTTTTCTTTTTCTTGGACTTGCGGCATGGCATTAGTTGACCTCTTACCAGAGTCGTCGGTGCCAGGGATGAGAACGCGAGGGCGATACATCTTCCTCTTCCGTTTCAGAGGGGGCTTCCGGGGGCGGCGGTTCTGTCTCTACCGCCGTGTCAAGTGCTTCCTCGGCGGTGTCCTCGGCCAACTGCGCCGATTCGGCGGCGTCCGTCGCTTCTTCGGCGGCGGTCTCGGCCTCGGCCAGGGCCAGCTCCGCCCGGGTTTTGGCGACCAGCGCCTCTTCCTCCAGGCTTTTCACCCGCTCGGAAAGAGCGGCCAGCTCGCGGCCCGTGCGCTCGCGGAAATCGTCCTCCCGTGGAGCCGGAGGCGGCAGTTCCTCCGGCTCCGGTGGGGATGGGGATTCAACTTCCACCTTGACCGCAGTTTCTTCAGTTTTCCGATCGTCTTCATCGGGCATACATAATAATTATATACCCAAAAATAAGGAAAATCAATCAGAAAAGTGATCTAAATTACCCAGATGGAGGCTAAAAAAATTTAGTGATAACAGCGCCAGGCCCAGGGAAAGCCGGGCCTGCCCACATAAGGGCGCATCAGATCCACGGCTTTGAGAGGATTTTTGACCCAGATCCGGTGCGCATGCTCGCGTTTCAACAATGCCTGAATGGTGGCCATGATTCCTGTTTTTCTTCTGGTTTTCTCGATCTGGGCCATGGTCAGGGGCGGATCGCCGATGACAAGATTTACCCGTGCCAGCCGCAGGTACTGGGTCCGTTTTGCCTCTCGGAGTTCTTTTTCGGTGCGATGTCCTCGCGCAATCTCCAGGTTGACATACTGCTCGTATTTCTGCCTGCTGATACCGGCTCCGGCAAGCCGCCTCTTGTATGCCGGGGACAAGTTTTCCCAATTTCGTACTCTGGGCATGATGACTCCATAATGTTAAAGATTACCTTCATAAATTGCTTCTCTTTCCATCTCCTGCCTTAGATTGTCCTCTTCCTGCTCCACCTGCCGCATTAGTTTAGTTGACCAGGGAGTAGTTTTGATGTCTTTCATGATCTCATTTTCAGTGCGGGGGCGGCTCCAGGACGCCCCCCATTTTTTCTTCAGGTAAAAAAAGGAAGGCCCGTTTTCCAATGCCTGCCTTTTCATGCAGGGATTGGCTGTATAAATATGCTTCTGGGAAATCCAGTTACCGATGCGGCCGGTCCACTCAGAACCCAGATGTAACCCCAGCCTCAGGGAAAGATGATTCTCCGTCTCTAGCTTGACGGTCTTTTCCCAATCCAGGGAGACCCGCTCAAATTTCTCCGCCTGGGCGGCGAAATTCTGCCTCGGTATGCCGCGAGTCTTAAATTTGGCCTTGCCAGAATCAAAATAAACTCCCGGCTGAAATATGGTAAATTTGTCATAACTACCGGCCAGTTTCCAGTCTCCCAGACCCTCACCCAAGAGCTTCAGGGGCAGTTTCCTAAGCGTAAAAACCGCATCGGTGGCGAACATAATAACAGGAATTCCCGCCAGGTAAATATCATAAATCTGCCGCCTCACAAATGAGGTAATAAGGGAAGCGTAAAAAGGATTATACCAGGGGCCTTCACCGTATCTGGTCTGGGCGAATTTGCCGTAAATGGAGTTAAGCGCCAGTTTAAGCGGCAGCCCCAGATTTTTCAGCTCCCGCTCCAGCATCAGCCGTTCTTCATACAAATCCTGAACCCAGGCGAAAGGTCTGTGGTCACAATCAGGAATAAAACTCCAGTTATCCTTACCCAGTATTTCCACATGGCACAGTTTTTTGGCCGCCTCGATTTCCGGCGACATATACCAACCTTCACCGGCGGTGGGAAACCAGATACGCCCAGAGGCGTTGCGCCAGGGAAAAGGCATGGCCAGGCCCCACATATTCTCTCCCCGGTACTCAGGACGCAGGGAGAATCTTACCTTGGCCATATACAAATCCGATTTTATTCCCTTTATAAATCTCCCGTGCTCAAGGCAGGGCAAATCCTTTATCGCCGCCGGATAGGCGGAGTTAATATCATATTCATATACCTTATTTTTAATGGGACCATGGGCCATTACCTCAAATCGGCCCCCGTAATAAGTTTTCTGGGCCAGACGCTTGACATTTTGATTGATTTTCTTCAGAGTGTCCAGATGCCTGTCTTTGCCCCAGAATTTTCGCAGCGCCGCTCCGGCCAAATAGCCCGGCCCTTCATAAGGCCAGGCGGGGAGCCCCGCCTCCGCCGATATCTGATCCAGCATTTCTGCCAGTTCCCCCAGCAGTTCACACTCCAGTTCCGAATACTTGACTATCTTCTTCATCTGTGATGGTCTGAATTCTCCCCGTTTTGCCTTCATTGCCGCCACCTGTTTGCGCTCGGCTTTGGTACCGATCTCATAAGTTTCAAGCGCAGAGACAAAAGACTGCTGAAAAAATCCCTGCAT
>JACWAC010000136.1 GCA_014874235.1 Thermoplasmatales archaeon | reverse complement strand
GGATAAACGGAGTTCCAATAGAGATATACCAGCCTGAACTTGCCAAGCTCAAGATGATGGAACCAGTCATGCTTGCTGGCGATAGGGTAACCAAAATAGACATCTCCGTCAATATGAGAGGCGGCGGTGTGATAGGTCAGGCAGAAGCTGCAAGGACCGCCATTTCAAGGGCTATCGTAGATTTTTTCAAGGATCAGGACCTTGAAAAAAACTTCAAGGAATACGACAGGGCGCTGCTTGTTAATGATGTGAGAAGAAAGCTCCCCAAGAAACCCGGAGGAAAGGGAGCCAGAAAGAAGAAACAGAAGTCTTACAGGTGAAAATATGATTATACCTGTCAGGTGTTTCAGTTGCGGAAGAGTCATTGGATCCGATTACGTTCGCTTCACGAATAGAGTGGAAGAGATCAGGAAATCTAAGAACAGGGAAGCCAGCCCAGAAGAAATATCTGGAATATTGGATGACCTTAATGTCACCAGATACTGCTGCAGGAGAATGATCCTTTCCAACGCTGAGCTCCTCGAAGAAATTTTGCCATTTGACTGAGGGGACCGTAGGGTAGATTGGACCATCCTACCAGCTTGGGGTGTTGGTGACCCGAGTTCAAATCTCGGCGGTCCCACTTAAATTCCCCGACAAAAATCGCTTCAAACAAATTCTTGTCTAGTACTATTTAAATAACTTTCTTAAATCAGAATCAATGGAATTTTTATCGTGCTATGTCCCCCTTAGCATCTCTGTAATGAACCGCCTCTCGGATTTTCTCACACTTATTCTGAACCATACTCACAGTTTCATGACGTAGAAGACTAAGATTATTATTGTGACGATTAGCAGAAGAGAAGTCTCAGCCATCCCGACGAACTTTAGTCCTCTAGTTTTAAGGGCTACCGGGATCCTTAAGATAGACAGTGTAAAAATTAAGAAAATGGGACTGAGAACGATGAGAAATACCGGGAGGAAGTCGTAGGCTAACAATATCCTCGTCCTGGACAATTTCGCTTTCACAGTGAATTCGGAACCAAGCATAAAGAGGAACAAAGAAGCTATTAGGATCAAGGATTTTGTTCCTCCAAGATTGATAGTTTCCACGAACAGAATTACGTACGCAAGTATTCCTAGAGCCGTTCCAACAAAGTTTAGTCTTTTGGAGGCAAGAAAAATTCGAAGTGCGTATGCGACAAAGAAGATTGCATACGGAATTATGAGGAAGGGACTGATGTAGAGGGAGACAGCCGAAATTATAACAATCAAACCAATCCATAGAATGTCCTCTTTTGATTTCCAGATCCTCATGAAGGGTACATCGTAAAGGAAAAGACCCATCCAAATTGGTACCCAGTAGAGAATTGAGTGAAAATTTTTTGTTAGGAGGATTTCCGTTATGACGGAAGAAGTTCCCAATATCAGAGAAGTGAAAATGCTTCCGTGCTCTGCTGGCTTCTTCACTCACGACAATGCACTTGCATTAATTAATTGTTTAGACATATTTCAAAAGAGCTTAAGTGGAATGGCAGGTGATAACAAATCTAGATTTGCTCGAAAGTTACAAAAATTGGAGAAGGCTACGTCTATAATCACCATTTTGAAATTGACCCGTTTCTAATAGCTGGATCTACAGGAAATTGACCGTTTCAAAAAGCTCTTTCGTGGAAGAACTTTCGAATTTCTTTCCCACTTCCACAATTCGTTTCACTTTCTCCCTATCGTGTATAATTCGCGCTCCTTTGTTTTCAAGGTCGTTCCAGTCGTATGGATTCTTGAAGTGACCCTTTGGAACCGTTACTTCTTTCTCGTATTCTGCTGATTTCGTCCTAACTGTGATCTTGACTGGAAGATATTCGGGATACATCGAGTCGTATTCTCCTTTTACCTCAAATTTCATAGAATCAATCACTTTGAGAATGGACGGATCGTTCAAATATCTGGACTCAAAGGATGTGAGTCCTGGTTCTCCATAGAGAAGGGTGTACGCAATGATGTAAGGAAGGCTGTGGTCGGCAGTTTCCTTAGTCTTTGGTCTGAGTTTCTCCGGATCTTTCACGATTATCTTGTGCGCAACAGAAAATGTATCCACACTCACGTCCTTTATCTCCTCCCCATTCAACTGTTTCCTGATTTCAAGTGCAGATTCCACTGCGCTCATCGCATGGTATTCAACAGGGAAATTTTTGATCATCGTTCTCACAATCCTGTTCTTACTCAGATCAACCTGTATGCTTCCTGTAACCTGTTTGAAGAACCCCATTTCTCCCTCAAATATGGGTGATGGACCAGTGAATCCCTCGCCAGCAAGAAGAGTTGCAAATACGGAATTGCGAGATGCATTTGCAGCGGTACAGCCCTTCCACATGCTGAGTTCTCCAGCCCTAGTCTGTCTCAGAGATATATTGTTGTTTATAGCTAAGTTCAGAGTGCTGATGAACCTTGATTTATCAAAGTTATTCAGAACTCCCAGTCCCGCTGCCGATGAGATCGAAATGTAAGTAACGTGATCCCAGCCCTTGTCTCTGATGGAGAAGGAATCAGCAAATGCACCTACGACCTGATATGAAGCCGCCAGAGACTTCAAGACGAGTGAGCCGCTCTCATTTGAGGAATAAGCATAGCTCAGCAAAGGCGGGACGTTATCTGATGGATGCAGCGCCTCCTTTGAAAGATAGGTATCGTTGTAATCCAGATATCTTGTCATGCAGCCATTCAGGTAGGTGGCAACATCCACTGATGCTTTTCGGTTGTCAAAATAGATCGGAGCGTTCAACCTCCCAGACGATGGAAGGAGACTCTTTTTAGATAGACTAACCGCTTCGGAATTCCTCGCACCGTACGATACGAAGAGAGAGTCCACAATTCTCTTCTTAAGTTCCTCTACCGTGTTACTGTCTTTAAGAAGGTCTTCTATTCCATTGCAGTAGTCAAATATCTGTTCATCGAGATTCAATAGATCACCTTAGTCAGAAGTATTTCCTGCTACAAAACTGCTATCTTCTCATTAATGACTGGTTGCATTTAGACTTTGCAGCAACTGTGGATTTAGTTTGGATAGGTACTGAATGACAACTGGAGAAGGTTCATAATGCCACCATATTGTCCTCTTTG
>JACWAC010000028.1 GCA_014874235.1 Thermoplasmatales archaeon | reverse complement strand
GAGTAGTTTACGATTCCCGACTGGAGTGAGTCCATAGCGCACGGATTCGAGGACAGATACTCAGCGACCCGCCTGCTTATCCTTTCCATGCCTGTACATCCATTACAACTTTAAAAATTCGTTCGCATAAAGTATCTTCACTCATTTCCTGACCAAATGTGTCAAATTTCACCACCTCATTGAGTAATCATGTCAACCTACGATGAGAAGAAAATTGTGATACTCCATAATTTTGACAAGAATGAATACGCCAAATTCTTGACAACCCTGAATTCTACCGGATTAGGAGATAACACGATTGTTGCTGTAACTACGCCTACCACTCTCGAATGGAGAGTGAGGGATTTGCTAGGCGAACTTTTGTTAGAGGATGAAAGCTTGAAAGGGAGAGACGGTAGCTGATCAGAACTTCTTAAACTTCGTTCCCTTTGTCCCACAGACAGGACACTTTTCGGGCGCCTCACCGGTCACCGTGTAACCGCACACTGGGCAGATGAAAATGTCGCTCGGTTTGATGTCCTTTTTCTCACTCACGCTTTTAAGCGCACTCTTGTAAAGACTTTCGTGTATCTTTTCGGCTTCCAGTGCATACTTGGTAGATACTTCAGCACCTCTCTCATTTTGGAACTTTGCCACTTCGTTGAAGACGGGGTACATTTCGTTGACTTCGTAGTGCTCCCCTTCTATTGCGTCTTCAAGATTACCAGATGTGCTCTTTATCATCCCAAGATTTTGATAATGGTTGGTCGCATGAACTGTTTCTGCGTATGCAATTGCTTTGAATAATTTGGAGACGTTGGGAAAGCCGTTTCTGTCAGCAACTTCAGAATATATTGAATACTTCATTGCAGCCTTGCTTTCACCACAGAATGCTTCCTGCAAATTCTTCTCTGTCATAATTCTCATATAGGTCACATTAGTATCACAATTCGGCTATTAATATCTACCAATTTCAGGTTCTAAATCTGGTGGATAATGCTCTTATTCTAATAGGAATTTCCCCATGTGCAGATATTCTGGAGTATGATTTCCGGTACTCGTTCCAAAGGAAGGTCCCCTTCTTTCAATAGAGAGAAATCGAAAGCTATTGACCCTCGAATTTAGGGGGAAACAACGTTGGGGTACTTGTTCAAAGCGACATCTGTTAATTTTGCGAGGGCAGTTTATGCACTCAGCTGGTTTGACATGGCTCCTAGCCTCAGCTATATTTCTTCTGACCTGGGGTTAAGCCTAGTCCAGCTTGGAATAGCAACAGCTTTCTTTTACGTTGGGTTGGCCGCATTTCAGATGGTTGGAGGTGCCATCGCCTCCCGAATAGGCTCCAGGAAAGTCGCATTCATTGGGTTATTGATGCTTGGATTGGGGGCAGTAGCGTCCGGACTTTCCCAAAACCTGCTTGATCTCTCATTTGCCAGATTTGTTGCTGGTTGGGGTTCAGCATTTTTCTTCTCTCCGGGCTTGGCCATTCTAAAGGACATCTCCCCTCCTGAGTCGTATCCAAAACAGGTTGGCATTTACAATGGAGTGTTTGGACTTGGGGCTGGCGCAGGTGCTTTCGGATGGGTGTTCGTTGACAGTGGGATAGGGTGGCGTTTCGGACTGATCGCTGGAGGGATTTTAATGCTGGCAGTCGCTCTGGAGAATCTCGTCGTTCTGCGAGGCGGATTTGAACACAAAGCCGAATCCACAGGTTTCACGACCAAAATGTTCACTATCATTAAAAACAAGTACCTGTGGCTCTTGGCATTCGGTACACTTGGAGCAATGTTTGAGGAGACTGTAGGTGGACAATTCCTGGTTTACTTCGGTGAGAAATATCTGAATATATCGTCCACATATTCAGGACTAGTCGGCGGGCTGTTCCTGATGATAGGTTTCCTGGGAGGTGTCGTGGGTGGATACTTCCTTTCTAACCGGCACCAGAGAAGACCATTCACTTACGTAACTTTGATTGTGAGTGGTCTAGCCTTCATAGCGCTGCCGTTTTCAACGAGTCTTCCTTTGCTTGTGATCGTGGTTGCAATATGCGGATTTGCTGTACAATCTGGCTTCTCAGCTCTTTATGTGCTTTCCATGCCATACATAAAGGATCAGACGATGATCCCGTTCTCTCTCTCTTTCGTGAACTTCGTTGGTATTGCATTTGGTTCCTTCTCACCTTACGCGTTTACCATCTTAACAGAGAGGATAGGACCAGCCTATGGCTGGGTGATACTGGGCGTCTTCGGTATTCTGTTGATTCCACTTCTTTCCCTGACTGCGAAAGGTGAAACAAATCTTTGATAGTCGCGCGGCCCTAGATATCAGAGAAGAAGTCCTTGGAATTCAAACAGTTATATTGTGCGATCTATTTGAGTTCGATGGAAAACTGCCAGTTTTGTAATATTTCAAATCATCGGATTGCGGCCGATATTATCTATGAATCAAATCTTGCCATGTGCTTCCTGGATAACCGGCCAATTTCCAAGGGTCATTCTCTGGTAATCGCTAAGGAACACTTTGATAACCTTTATGACATAGATGATGAATCCCTTTATGAGATACACCGGGTCGCAAGACTCGTGTCAACCACAATCAACCAGATCTATCATCCTCTTGGAATCAATGTCGTTCAGAACAATGGAGAGCACGCAGGTCAAACCATATTCCACTACCATGTCCATATAATACCTCGCTACGACGACTCATACAACCGGGCGCTCGAGGCCATGGCCAGAAAGAGAGTGAGGGTTGACCTGAGTGAGCTGGGCCCAGTTGGGAATGAGATAAGGTCTAGGTTAACTCCCTGAAGTATATTGAAAAACCTGAACGATTGTTTGCAGAATTTTCAAGAAGATACGCAATCCGTATGTTCGGACATCAAGAACTCCCGC
This sequence comes from Thermoplasmatales archaeon, assembly GCA_014874235.1. Classification (GTDB taxonomy): domain Archaea; phylum Thermoplasmatota; class Thermoplasmata; order Thermoplasmatales. The sequence continues at coordinate 8,918 of JACWAC010000028.1, read as the reverse complement.
AATATTCACAAGGTTTTATTACCTCTCTTTTATAAGGATAAGCGAATGTATAGGTTCGGAATTGCAGGCATTCCTCTTGGTTCTAAAGGCAGGACAGTTAAAGATGCTGTGGAAAATACCTTTCAGCTGGGGTTGAACTATCTCGAAATTCAGCTTTTCAGGATTAGCACACAGGAGCGCGAAATGCGAGATTTTGTCGGCATGAAGCCAAAAGACCTCGACGAAATGCTCCTCGTTGACCTTTTGAGAAGCGACGAAGATGGGAAGTACAAGTCGGTTGGGTTGAACACGGAAATCGAGGAGGATGACATAGGTACAGAACTGTTCTGGAGCATGGCCAGGGACTATAAGGAGCTCAGCCTCGCAAGGGATGTTGCAAAGGAACTGGACGTAAAGATATCGCTCCACACCCCTTACTATGTGGACTTCGCAAATGAAGAAAGAATGATCATCGATTCGATACAGCACACCATCTGGGGTGGCGTGATTGCCGATGCCCTGGACTCCCAGTATCTTATCACTCACCTTGGACTGGCTTCCACGGAGAGAAAGAAGAGCCTGACAAAGACCGCGTCATCTTTGAAACAAATCGCAGAAAAGCTCGCTGCCCTCAAAATCAAGACAAAGTTGTGCATAGAGAACTCCGGGAAGGCTGAAGTCACTGGTAGCGAATCGGAGATAGATCATCTTCTAGGCAGCGTGAAGAATATTACTACTGTTACAAACGTCTCTCACATTTATTCTTCAAAGAAGAACACTCCCACAGAGCAGGAGGAATTCTCCGATATAATTGCGGAGACCAAGAAGAAAAAGAGACCATTATACTTCGAATTTTCTGGCGTTGAATTTCTTGACCAAAACGAGTACAGAATTACGCCCATCAAGAAAGGAAATCTCAAGTTTGAGCCGTTTGCAGATGCGCTAGCAGATTTTGATGACGAGATCACTCTTATCTCTTTCTCTCCACTGCTTGAGCACGATGCTCTCTACATGAAAGTAATATTTGAAAGAAGCATTCTTAAGAAGATAGGTAAGACGGTTAAGCCTCTAGCACAATAGGGCACTTCGACTTATCGTTTTCGTACAGAGCTAATTCAAGAATTGATTACTTCTGTTGGGACATGGAGAGTTATAAAAACTTTAGTTACTGCAGGACTCTTTAAAGTTTGACTACCATCTTTGCGTAGGCGTGCTTGACCTTGTCGACCTTTGGTCTTATTACTGCAGAGCAATAGAGTGTCTTTGGATTCTTACTGAAGTAATCTTTGTGGTACGTCTCGGCTGGATAGAAATTCTTTAGTGGTTCGACCACAGTGACGACTTTCTTTGAGTATTTTTTTTGCACCTCGTCGACCGCTCTTCTTATAGTTGCCTCGTCTTCTTCGTTGTCGAAGAATATCACCGATCTGTACTGTTCACCATAGTCCTCTCCCTGCCTGTTCAGCGAAGTCGGATCGTGCATAGTGAAAAAGATATCTAGGAGTTCTTTGAGAGCAATTGCATCCTGTTCATATTCCACTCTTGTGACTTCTGCATGGCCCGTGTTGCCTTCGCAGACCATCTCATAAGATGGATTTTGAACCGTTCCACCAGAATAACCCGGCTGCGTTGATACGACTCCCTCGATAACAGAAAAGACCGCCTCGGTACACCAGAAACATCCTCCACCAAGAACTATGGATTTTGTCATTTTAGATCCTCTTCCGGAATGAACTTCATGGAGATAGAGTTGACGCAGTGTCTTGTGTTCTTAGGGGTGAACCTTTCTCCATAAAATACGTGCCCCAAATGGGCATCACATTTTGCACACTTGATTTCCGTTCTTTGTCCATCACCGTCTTTGAGTTTCCTGACAGCACCTTCAATCTCATCGTCAAAGCTTGGCCACCCACACTCAGAATGAAACTTGTTGCCCGACCTGTAAAGTGGACTCCCGCATCTTCTGCAGACATAAGTTCCCCTCTCAAAGTGATTGTAATACTCTCCCGTGAAAGGAGATTCCGTTCCTCCAAAGATTATTACCCTCTCTTCCTCCTTAGTGAGTTTGCTGTAGGGTTCATTTTTGTTCATTATCTAATTAGCAGTAGTTTAAATAAAAACATATTGTCTGTCCATTAATTACTCGTCTGTTATTCCTGTGGAGTTCTAATTGTGTCCGCATGAATAAAAAGCAAAAAGACTTTAAATGCTGCGAAAATAAGTATTATATTGAACGACTTAGGTGGGCACCCAGATAACTGCATTTTTTGCAGGATCCTCGATGGCAAAGAGGAAGCCACTTTTTTGTACAGGAACAGCAGGGTGTCTGCATTTCTCGACATACATCCATTATTCGAAGGGCACACTCTGGTGATACCTAATGACCATTATGTTGATATCTCAGATGTTTCGGAAGAATCGCTGGGAGAGGTAATGAAAGTCGCACAGGAAGTGAGCAACCTCATGAGGAAGAATCTGGGAGCTGAAGGAATCAACATAATGCACGCTACCGGTAGGCCTGCAGGGCAGACAATTTATCATTTTCACGTCCATGTCCTCCCGAGAAGAACCGGAGACGATGTTGAATTTCAGAGCTGGTGGTTTTCAAGGTCTCATAAGGCCTCCAGGGAGGAACTCGAAAATCTTGCAGGAAAGCTACTGCGGAAATGAACCCTTGAAAGATCCTGCCCGTTCGCACTGTAGCGAACACGGTCAATGACAGAAGAAAATATTCGAGAACAAAGCACCTGTTATATATTCATATTTAATAGGGAATCATGGTCAGGAAAGAGAGGGACTCACTAGGCGAGGTCGAAATTCCTGATGGTCGATTGTACGGTCCAGAAACTGTCCGTGCACTCTCTAATTTCCCCTATCATCGATTTATGGATAGGAGAATTATTGATACTCTTATTGTGATAAAGAGGTCGTACGTCAGGGCTTTTACAACAAAAGGAAAAATTCCAAAAGAAGTTGGAGAAGTCATAACGAAGGCTACAGACGAACTGCTGAAAAACAAGAATGAACTTGATTTCCCGCTGAAATACATTCAGGCTGGTGCCGGAACTTCAACCAATATGAACGTAAACGAAGTTATAGCTAACAAGGCATTGGAAATGATGGGCAAACAACTAGGAAGCCACGATACTATCAGCCCTCATAATCAGGTGAACATAGGGCAATCAACCAACGACACGATACCGGCAGCAATCAGAATAACTGCATATTTTGCACTTAGAGAGCTATCTAAGTACGTCGAAAAAGTCATTGAGAGACTGGAAATTCTCGCAAGAGAGAATGCTAACAATATCAAGACGGGGAGAACCCACATACAGGACGCTTCAGCGGTCACTTTTGGAGGTGAATTCAAGGCATACGCGGACCAGTTCAGGTCTTTTCTTGATGAGAAAGAGTACATTGCTAGTAGGTTGAATAGGTTGAATCTCGGGGGTACTGCTGTCGGAACTGGAGCGAATCTACCAGGCGAAGTTAGGGACCTAGTCTACAAGAATATTAACGAATACTATAAAGAGAACTTCGTACCCGCAGAAAACCTCATGATGGTGATGCAGTTTGCATCGGATTTCAATCTCCTGGCATCTTGGTTCAGCAACCTTTCCGCCACTCTGATTAAGATGTCCAGAGATCTGAGGATGATGAACTCTGGACCGGTTGCTGGATTTAATGAGCTGGTCCTTCCCGCAGTTCAGCCAGGATCCTCGATCATGCCTGGCAAGGTCAATCCCAGCATCCTGGAAGCGGTAACGATGAGCGCTCTGTTCGTGAGGGGGCTCGCACAAACTGTGAACGATGCTGCTTCCCAGGGAGAGATGGAAATCAATGTTTTCACTCCTGTTATCTATACTGTGCTTATGGAAGCGTTCGACATCCTGACGGTCACACTCACAATTCTGGAAGAAAAAACACTAAAGGGAATCAAGATTAACTCTGAATATGCCTACCAGACACTTCTGAATTCCTCAGGAACTGCGCTTCTCTTGAATCCGGTAATAGGGTACGAAAAGACCGCAGAGATAGTGAAGGAGGCAAAGGAGAAGAACGTTCCCTTCCTCAAGTTGCTTCGGGAGAGAAAATTACTCACAGAGGAGCAGATCAACAAGATTTTCAGCCCAGAAAATATGCTGAACAAGTGAACAATGTTAGCCGAGTCCGATCACTAGAAACAATAAAACGGAAAGCGAGTGCTCCTTTGAAAAAAATAAATACTCAGGACAAATGCCGTGGTATATAAGAGGATCACATGTATTTCATAATCGAGACTAACGAAACAGTCAGGGTTCCCCCGGGAAATCTTGGGGAGGAATATGAATCTACAGCCAAATCCATCGCGCTCAGGAACGTGGAAGGAAAGATAGGGGTACTGGACCGTGCCGCAGTTAGAGACTCAAACGACAGAAAGTACATCAATCTTCTCGTTCTTGAATCAGATCTGGACGGAGAGGGTAGAATCGTTCACGGTGATGGGGGGGTCTATCAGGAAGTAAAGATGAAGATACTTGCTTTCCAACCAATGATGCAGGAAGTCGTCGAAGGAGATATTGCTGACGTGAAGAAATTCGGAGCTTTTATAAGCATAGGTCCCCTTGAAGGTCTCCTGCACGTAAGCCAGGTGATGGACGATAGAATAGATGTTGATGAGGACAACAAGAGGATGATGGGAAAGGATACGAAAAAGGACCTCAAGATGGGAGATTTTGTCAGGGCGAGAATTGTCGCCCTTTCTCTTTCCGATTCGAGGCTTGAGGAGAGCAAAATCGGTCTTACCATGAGACAAAACTTCCTTGGAAAATTCCTATGGTTGAAGGGTGAGGCGAAGTGATAAAGCTACGCGCTTGCAGGAGTTGCAAGAACGTCACCGAAGAGGTCAAGTGTGAAAAATGCGGTGGAGATACCGTTCTCGAATGGAAGGGGTACTTATTCATACTGGATCCAAATAGATCACTGATAGGAAAGAGAGCCGGGATTACGGCTCCCGGCGAGTATGCAATCAAAGTTAGATAAGGACATAGTGATACCTTCAGATCTTAGGCAAAATTTCTCGAGGATGCCGGACGTACTGATTACTAAAGAGTCGCAGATGGAATTCCTCTCCACTAAGATCCTTGTCACAGTAGGTGACGTAGTTACCGCTACAGCGCTACGTTACAAAATCATTCCAAAGATTTCTATTGTGGATTTCAAAACTAAGAGGGAACAGTCACTTCCTGCAATACCCAACAAGTGGGATCGGACGGTAAAGGTGAAGAACGCTCCAGGCTCGATCTCGGTAGAACTGTGGAACTCCATAGAATCAGCCTTCAGGTCTATGGGGAATACGCTGATAGAGGTTGAGGGGGAGGAGGACCTGGCCTCAATCCCTGCTATACTGATGGCCCCAGATGGTGCGATAGTTATTTATGGCGTTCCCGATAAGGGGATAGCAGTTTATGAGGTGGGAGAACATCTCAGACAGCTGGTCAACAAGGACATGGAAAAAATAAGGGGAATCTGAATGAGGATTGAAATAGAAAGCAGGGATGAAAACAAACTCCTGAACAGGATGGAAGTTCGATACAGGGCAGTCCATCCAAATGAAAAGACACCCAGTAGAGAGGAAGCTAGGGGTCAACTTGCAGCAAACCTGCAGGTACCCATAGAGCTTGTCATAATTGATTTTCAAAAGTCAAAATTCGGAAAAAATTTCACAGAAGGGTATGCCAAGATATACAAGACAAAGGAAGAGGCAATGGCACTTGAACCAGATTTTTTGCTTATCAGAAATGGGCTGAAGTCGAAGGAGGCTGATCAGAATGCAAAAGCGTGAGATGTATAAAGTAGAAGACGGAAAGCTCGTCAGAAAGGGGAAGTTCTGTCCAAAGTGCGGCCCTGGAATATTTCTTGCACAGCACGAAGACAGGCTAACGTGTGGTCGGTGCGGTTACTCAGAACAGGCAACCAAAGAGTAGACGTTTACTCCAACACAAGGTCTAATTCTCAAAAAGGTCCATCTAAAATTCGTTAGTAGTCATGACTATAAAAAAGATGTATTTCGGCACAATCAAGGAACTGAGGAAAAGCTTAAAAGGACGTAATTTTTTAACTCTCGGTAATTATGCTTCAGATTAAGGTCGATGCCAAAACTATCAGAGAATTTTCGAATGTCATTCTGACTCTGGTGCAGGAAGCCAGGGTTGATTTCAAACCAGACGGAATTTCTGCAAAGGTGATGGATCCAGCAAGGGTTGCAATGATTTCTGTAGAAGTCAAGAGGGAGGCATTCCAGGAATTCGACGTGAACGGCGAAGAAAGCCTAGGGCTCGACATTGAAAAGATGCGTAATTTTCTAAAACTGACTGCTTCCACTGAGATAATAGACTTCAAGTACGATGGAAAGAGAATTTCAATGAAGCTAGGGAATCTTTCTGCTGGCATCCCTGTCATTGACCCCTCGGCTCTGACGACTCCGAAAATTCCGACTATAGAACCACAGGACAAGATCGTGGTAGACATCAATCTTCTGTCTCAGGGAGTAAAGGCCGCGGAGGGAATATCCGAGGTCATCACATTCAGCATAAAGAGCGACGAACTGAAACTCTATGCCAAAGGTGAGACTGATTCTGAGACCACTGAGATGACCATTCCTAAGAGTCTAGCAAAGGAGTACATATTCAGCTCCGATTCCAAGAGTTCCTTCGCGCTAGAATACCTTACCAAGTTTTTAAGGGCTCTAGAAAGCACTGAAGAGGTATCTATCGCCATCGGAAATGACTATCCGCTGAGAATGGAAGCGCCGATAATGAATGGCAAAGGGAAGGTAACATTCCTCATAGCACCTAGGATCGAAAACATCTGAACGATTTCGTCCTAATACCGGATCTGATTCTTAATTTCAGGAGGAAGAGGAGATTAGCTATTCCATCCTTCCAGGGTCTGAGTTTCTTCTCGCCCATCCTCCTGATGTAGTTGATCGAAATTTCCTTGTAACAATGTCCTGTAGCCGCCCGAATCTTGATCTCTTCTGAAAACTCCATCCCTTCCCCTCTTGGCAGTATTGATGTCATAATCTCTTTTCTGAATAGCCACATGCCGGACTGACTATCTCTTACGTCGACCATGAACAGGACTCTCGTGAAGACGTTAAGAATCTTGTTCCCGATCAGATGTTGAAGGCTCATAGCATCCCTGGTTGATTGGGAAAGTCTCTCTCCAGATATGAAATCGTACCCCCTGTTCAGGTATTCCAACATTCTCGGTATCTCATCGGGAGGGTATGTGCCATCTGCATCGAGCGTCGCAATTACATCTCCTTTAGCGACCGAAAATCCTCTTTTGTACGCGTTCCCATACCCGAGTTTTTCTTCATTCACTAATGTTGCACCCAGGGATATCACGATCTCGGCAGTTTTGTCCGTTGAGTTGGAATCTACTACCACAATTTCTCCTTCTTTGTCTATTGTCCTGATCTTCTTGATAACGTTTCCAATACTACCTTCTTCGTTAAGGGCCGGGATGATGTAAGAGATCAACTTGCCCTCCCGAACAGATAACCCAACATTCCGAATGCTAGTCTGGAACCCTCTATCAGTGGATGTTTTTTCAGGTTGACTCTGTTAAAAGAGCTCTTGAGACCGTATTTTTTTTGTATCAGTCTTCTCCCAATTCCGTCGCTGTAACTCTGTCTTAAAACAGAAGAGTAGCTTTGGCGTGGATGGTGAGATACTATGACTTCTCTATCATAAAAGATCTCATAGCCACTGTCAATGGCTCTGATGTTCAGGTCGATGTCCTCGCCGGTGTTGAATCTCTCATCGAAGTTACCTATCCTGTCTATCACAGTCTTGCTGTACATTAGATTGTTGGAAGGATATGTGACATCCTTTCCCTTATAGAGGATCGGAACTCTATCCAGGTCAGACCATCTAAAGTCTGATCGTTGAACAATTCTACCTGCAAGAATGTCTCGGTTCATCGATCTTTTGAAGGAGGCTTCCCAGTCAGAAGCAATCTCTGTATCCGAGTCCAAAAAGACGAATTTCTTGCCGTTTGCTAATCTAATGCATTCGTTTCTTCCCACAGCCCGGTTCCCTCCTTTTCTTGCAAGTAAAAAATTACTCCTCTCCTTCTCTGTCTGGAGATACTCGAAAGTTCCGTCCGTTGAAAAGCCATCGACCATAATGACCTCAAAATCATCACTCAGTTTGCTGAGCGAGGAGATCAGCAGTTTGACGTTCTCTAGGTCGTTCTTTACGGTGACGAGGATAGATATCTCCATTTGTGCTTAAACGTAATAAGGGATAAAAGTTTGCTATTAGTGCCAGTTTATTTATCCTGAATTAATTAGGGAATGTGGGAGGCATTCTGGATGACGAGTTTGTAATACAGATGGACGATACCCCACCGTTCAGCTGGATAAGGCAAACTCCGAATCGGTTCATGAGTTGTAGCGTAGGCAGGAATATAGATTCTATATTTGTCAATGCAAAGGGAAACTCTTTTTTGATCGCTGAAATGGCAAAAGATGTTTTAGGCAAAGGCAGGATCAAAGTTGATCAAGCATTTATCCTCTCTTCATTACAAAGCAATTGCATTATATCCTATTCTGGTCAAGTGAAGGAGGCGATAAATGCAATGGAAAATTCAGATGAGAAGGGAATAGTTCTAGCATCCGGAGGAGTCATAAAAAACACAGCTAGGAGCAGAGGTTGGGACTACATTCCCCTTCCCAAAGGGTATCCAACGAGGTTCCTCTTTCCTGAGATCTTCGGCTGTCTCCTCTCACTCTTAGGAAAGAGAATTGAGACCCAAGATCTGGAGGAATTTGTAGACCGCAACTCGCCTTCTGAGATTACGAGCAATAATCAAGCTAAACAGTTTGCATCGCATATGCTAAGGAATAGGACTTCGATATTATTTGACGAATCATCGGAAGGTCTAGCTAC
>JACWAC010000135.1 GCA_014874235.1 Thermoplasmatales archaeon | reverse complement strand
GTCTGGATATGGTCTTTCGCGACGAACTGATAATTAGGCGCAGTTTGCCCTTAAGGAGTTCATGATTTCTTGCAAGCCATCCATCCCAGTCACTAGCATTCGTAACTTCATCTAGGAGCATGTAACCTTCGTCTCCAAACCATTTTAGAATGTCGTCAAGCAGATCTGTGTTATTCTTTATTCTGCTGTCTTCTAAGTTAACATAGCATGCTTTCCTGCCATCATTAAGAAGGTTTTGTGTAAGTAGCATTAGGATGCTAGATTTTCCAGTCCTTCTGAGTCCAGTTATTGCGACAATTTTATTATCTGCATTTTCTAATAATGAGTCCAAATCGATGTCTCTGTCCAATAGTTTCTTTTCCCTGGCATAGTTTGTCCACTCCTCGAATACTTCAACTGATGTCATTATATTGTTCTATTACAGAACGATATTAATAACTTTCTGTTCTATGGTAGAACGATTTCATTGAATACGAATATATCTGAATAAATCCATTTCGAATAGCACTATTTCTGATTTGTACTGGGATGTGTCTCGCATCTCCGATCAACTTGAGAATAAACTCTGAGCCTGAGAGCTTTAAGGATCATATGAAAGCTAATCGTGTCCAGCTCCACAGTTGGGGCATTTGATGTCACTTTTGTGGTACAATGTTCCACAGTTTTTGCACCGAATCAAAGCTCCATTCGATTTGGTTCCTTCGCTCTGAGTAGTCAAAACGTGTGGTATTTCGGCATTAGCTTTCGAAGTGGACGAGGTATTTTTGGAGGCCGTAGCCTTATGGCGCACTCTACCTGCAATGCCAAGTGCAAAACCAATCACGAGAAGCACAAGTCCGAAATATTCTGATACTGAAATGCTCACCAAGAGACCTATTACCATTATGACTAGTCCGAGCATATAGTAACTCGGAAGTTTTGGCAGTAGAGGTCTTGGTTTTCTTGCACTGCTATTATCCACGCACGGTAATAACATCAGAAGTTGATGTACTTTATTGTCACAATTGCAAAACCTCTTCGGTGATTTTCGGGCCTCTACCAGTTACTGATTTTAGTAACTTTTTGACGGATCTCGACTTGTTGAGCAACGTCTCAACTTTTCCAAGATGACTCTTTTGTGTCAGAATGTGTGGATTGGGACCAGCGTCAAATGTATAGGCTGCAACTATTCTCCCTTCGTCTGAATTCAGTTCTTCTATCCCATCTATTATCTCTCTCGATGGATCTCTCAGGTACATTATTGGTGGCCACGAGTCCATCATAGCAGCATGCATGTTATTGCTGTCTCTCATCACTATTTCGCCCAAACCCTGAAAATCCCTTCTCTTGACGAAGTCAATTGCCGCGCTGATGGAATGCTCAGCAAGCTTGGGTCTCACCTTGAAAAGGGGGCTCGTGCTGGAAGTGATGTCATGTCCCTCGCTGGAAGATATCGATTTCTTCTCTTCGCTAACGATCGCAACTACGTCCACAAGGTCAGTCCAGTGACTCGAATCAAAAATCATTTCTGCATAAGAATCAAGACCATCTTTTCTTCTTCCCCTTTTCCACATCACTAGTCCTCCGAACATGCTTCTACAGGCACTTCCACTTATTTTTCTTGCTAGAATCGATAGTTCCCTAGGTTCCAGTTCCAGATCTAAGGATTCGTTAAGAGCATAAACTAATGCGGCCCCTCCCGAAGCACTCGATGCAATTCCTGCGCCACCCGGGAACGAATTCTTTGAAACTATGACCACCTTCATATCTTTTCCATAACCTCCGAGTCTCAGCATCTCGTCAATTACAATTCCGGTCTTTAACAGCTTTTCATCGCGTTGGTCTAAAGGAGCAACTTTTCCATCGATCGTCATTCTGTGAGAAGCTATCTTGTCACTGAAAGAAACTGTAGTAACGGTATTTAAGGAATAATCGAGCGTCATACTCAGCGATGAATTGAACGGCAGGTTCAGGTTGCTATCTCTTCTTCCCCAGTACTTTATGAGGGCAATGTTAGGGGTTGCAACTGCAGTCTTCGCCGGGGGAATTTTCACGACTGACGATTAGATATGACGGATAAATCTGTTTTGGTGGCGACTTGCAAATAGCCGATCATAAAACATTTATCAGAAAAAGACAATTCTATACATCAAATGGAAGAATATACGATTCCTCTGGTGGACGAATCAGGGAGCGTAGTATCCTATGGAGACAGATGGCTGAGTCACGCGGTAACAACCGGGGACAATGGCCCAATTCTTGGACGAAGGCACACAGGCATCACCATAGCCTTGCTAAATGGAGATGGTAAGATACTCGTTCAACACAGGAAACACAAGGTGTTCGACAACGTGTGGTCCCTCTCAGGTGATACTCATCCAAGGAGGTATAACGGAAAGACTGTGGAAACTCTAGGTGAAGCTTCTGATAGATGTTCTCTTGAAGACTTGGGAATTGCACCGGGAAAGTGGAATGAAGTTCTGGTAACAACTTATTCAGCATTGGATCCCAGAGACAATGAGTACTGCGAAAACGAAGTTCTCCATCTGCTGGTGACGACCTACGACGGACCGTTCAAGGTTAATGAGAACAATGCGTATTCGGTAAAATGGATGAAGATCGAGGAGATTGCTTCACAAGTGGTCGATGATTTGAGAAATGAACCGCTGAGGAGAGAGTTCGCCCCCTGGGTACACTCGATCTTTGTCCAGCCAAAAAAGAAATTAGAAAATATCTTCAGCACGTCAGGAAAATAGTGGATAGAGGGACTGCCAAACTTCCTTTCACCTTTCGTTCTGAACCTCGAATGCTTTTGGATCGAAAACCGTTATTATATAATCAATCTGGCCCGATTCTACGTGGTACCAGAAAGACATTTAGACGGTGACTTTGTCAGTCGTGAAGTCATATGGTGCACAGACGTCGTTTTCGTCAACAAAAACCCTCTTAATTTCATATTTCCCTTTGAATTTACTCAGCACCTCTACGAAATCCATTGGGGATGGAAAATTCTCACCATCTGGACCAAGAATCCTTACATAATCAGCGAGATACTTGATAGCTCCTTAGTAATCTTTATCGTTGAGTGCATTTAGGTACGATAACACTATGTCCTTCGTTCTGTTTGCTTGGTCT